>JADZCB010000303.1 GCA_020851775.1 Gammaproteobacteria bacterium | reverse complement strand
CCTAAGTAACGATGCGCTCGGTGTAGTACGCGCCGGCGGCAGCGACGAAGAAAAGGAAGCCGCCGTTCGGCACGCGGCGGCAGAAGTTCTAACTGCACTGTGCACGCTCCTGCTGCGTGCGTGTGCAGGCGGGCTGCTGTCGATAGCGGTGCTCGGAGCAGGCCTCGTGTTCGAGCAATTCTCGCTCGATTCGCTCGCCACCGCCGCCGCCAACCGCTACTTCATTGTCTGTTCGACCTTGTTCGTAGTCGCCGCGATGATTCGTTCCCGATGAGCGTCGCATCGACCTATCCCGCGGCGGAACGCTGGCTGCACCATATCGCCTTCGCCACACTTGGGATGCAGGAAGAACTTTCTGCGCTTGAAGACCGGCTGTTCGGTGCGGCTCTCGCCGCTACTCACGTCGATACGCCAGTGTACGTTTCCGCGTTGCCGCGCGCTGGGACGACTGTGCTGCTCGAACTCCTTGCTCAACTCCCGGAGTTTGCGTATCACACTTATCGTTGCATGCCGTTCGTGCTGTGCCCGCTACTTTGGAATCGAATATCCCGACGGTTTCGGCGTCCCGGGCGCTCGCGCGAGCGTGCACATGGCGATGGCACGCCGGTCAGTTACGACAGTCCGGAAGCGTTCGAAGAAATCATCTGGAAGCGATTCTGGCCAAGGCACTACCGTACGGACGGTATCAAGCTTTGGTCGGCTCACGAGCGCGATACCGACTTCGAACACTTCTTGCGGGCGCACATGCGCAAAACGATCTTCAGCTTCAAGCAGCATCCCGCGGATGGCGGGCCATGCCGCTATCTTGCAAAGAACAATGCCGGTATCGCACGGCTTGGTCTCTTGTCGGTACTCTTCCCTGACGGCCGGGTCGTGATTCCATTCCGCGAGCCGCGCGGACACGTCGCGTCACTGTTGCGGCAGCATAGACACTTCACGTCACTGCACACGAGCGACCGTTTCACGCTCGACTACATGAACTGGCTTGGTCATTACGAATTTGGTGCGTCGCTGCGACCAATCAAATTCGCCGGGCAGATCGGCATGACGACGAATGAGGCCGCGATGAGTGTCGACTTTTGGTTGGACTATTGGTGCAACGCCTATGCAGCCGTGCTGGACGCGCGATGCGCGAACGTAGTGCTCTTTGATTACGACGGCGCCTGCGCGGCACCTCGCGCTCATTTCGAGCGCCTCGGACTCGCACTCGATCTGCGGGACCGGGAATCGTTGGTCGTTGCAGCGAACGACCGTCTGCGCACACCCACCGAGCACCCTGTTGATGCCCTTTCCGACGCAAGTCGCGCTTTGATGACACGTGCACAAACGCTGTATCAACGCCTGTGTGAAGCATCGGCATGAGCAAGGCCGCTGCAAAAAATACTTCAGTGCCGACAATCCGGCGTCGAGATCGACTTCGAATCCGTAACCAGGCCGACGACTTCCTCACTTTTCTTCTTCGTTCTGCTCCTGCTCCTGCTCCTGCGCCAGCGTCCCCGTCACCGTGAACACGCAGTTGCGACCAGCGCGCTTCGCCCGCTGCAAGGCGTGCGCGGCCGCGTCGACGAGCTGCTGAGGCCGCTGTCCGGGTGCGGGCGTGATCGTCGCGGATCCGCAGCTCGCGGTCAGCACGCGCTCGACGTCCGAGGCGCCATGCAGCAGGGTCAGATCATGGATGCCGGCGCGAATCGAATCGGCGACGTCGAGAGCAGCCAGTTCGGACGTCTCGGGCAGCAGCACCGCGAACTGTTCACCACCGAAGCGCGCCACGAGATCGCCGGCGCGTCGCGAATAGCCGGCGATGACGTCGGCAACGCGCACGAGGCATTTGTCGCCGGCATGATGCCCGTAGCGCTCGTTGTAGGCCTGGAAGCGGTCGAGATCACACAGGACCAGCGACAGCGGCCGCTGTTCGCGGCGCGCGCGCGACCACTCCCGATCGAGGACGCGCTCGAAGACGCGTCGATTCGCGAGTTTGGTCAGTGGATCGAGATTGGACAGGTCACGCGCCCGGTTGCGGGCTTCGATCAGGGCGGCCTGCGTCTTGCGCCGGCGCGCGATTTCGGCGGACAGCTTCTCGACCAGCGACGCGCTGCGCGCCTGCTCGAGCGCCAGGCGCTCGACGATCGCCTCGACCGCGACCCGGTGGCGCAACTCGCCAATGGTATGGGTCTGGCTGCGCTGGACGACATGGAACAGATAGGCGAAGAACACCAGATTGCCGATGCCGAGACCGAGCAGCGTCGGATCGCCGCTCGCGAGCAGGCGTATCTGCAGCGGCGCGAGCGCCGGCACGGCGAACGCGAGCCCGTGCCAGCGCAGCAGGCCCTGGCTCAGCAGCGCGCCGCAGGCCAGTCCGCCGAGCCACAGGTTCACGACCGCGATCACCCAGGTCTCCTGCGGGAATTCGAGCCACTGCGTACTGATGCCGAAGCCGAGGCCGCAGCCGACGAGACTCAGCGCGTTGAGCACCAGCCAGCGTTGCCGGCCGACACTCTCGACACGGGCATGAAGTGCCAGGACGATGAGACGGGCACCGACCAGCAGCGCCATTGCCGTGAGCCAGCCCCGCAGCACCGACGAGGGGACGACGCGGGACAACAGGCCGGCGTAACAGGCGACGCTCACCAGCACCGGCAGTATCGCGGAGCGACCATTCGCGGCGGCGATCTGGCACAGGCGCGCCGCCACGCGGTCGTCAGTGTTCGTGGCCTCACGCGCGAGTGCCATTGCCGCCGGACCGCGCTCTTCCGGTCCCGTCACCGCCAACCCCTTTCCACCGTCACGACGTCGAACCCCTGACGCCACCGGTACAGTTCTTTTTGATTCTTCCGGCACCCGACCTCGCACTGGGCAGGGTACTCCGCGATAACGAAGCGTCAATGCGCCGTACCCGTACATCAAAGCGATCTGGGAACTATTCCCGCATGCGACTGGGGCAAATGGCGCAGCCCGACTCCGCCCCGGGCTCGCTGGTCGTCCCGCGCGCCGTCCCCTACACTCGGCGCCTCGTTTCCCGTCGCTCACCAAGGCTGCCATTTCCCCATGTTCAGAGCCCTCGCCGAGCTCTTCGATCGCGTCGTACTCGCGAATCCGAAAAGCACCCTCGTCGTCCTGGTCGCCCTCCTCATCGCTTTCGGCGCCGGCATTCCAAAATTCCGGGTCGATGCCTCCGCCGATTCGCTGTTGCTGGAGAACGATGCCGATCTCAAGCGCTTCCGGGAACTCGGCAAGCGCTATTCGACGAAGGACTTCCTGTTCGTCACCGTGACCCCCACGGAGGGGCTGTTCAGCCCGGCCTCGCGCGCGCTGATCGCCGCGATGCGGGCCGATCTGAAAGCGCTGCCCGACGTCGATTCCGTGCTGACGATTCTCGATGTGCCACTGGTGAAGAATGTCGAGGCGCGACTGTCCGAAGTCGCTTCGAAATACAAAACGCTCGAATCGCCCGACGTCGATTTCGATCGAGCCCGCGACGAGTTGCTGACAAGCCCGCTGTACAAGAACGTCGCGATCAGCGCGGACGGCAGGACGACGGCGATCCGCATCATGATGAAGGAGCGCCCCGAGTTCCGCAGGCTCCAGATGGAACGGGGCGATCTCGTCTACCTGCGCGCGACGACCGGCCTGTCACCGGAACAGGCGGCGCGGCTCGCCGACATCGATCCGATCTACAAGGCGCAGAAAGTCGCCGTCGACGAAGCCAACCATGCGGCAGTCGAGAGCATCCGCTCGGTGCTCACGAAATATCGCGACGAGGCGCGCGTGCATCTCGGCGGCATCGCAATGATCACCGATGACCTCATCACATTCGTCCGCAGCGACATCGTCGTGTTCGGCATCGGCGCCGTGATACTCGCGATCTCGATGCTCGGCTACATCTTCCGCGAGGCGCGCTGGGTCGCCATCCCGCTGTCGACGTGCGTGTTCTGTACCGTCGTGATCCTCGGGATGCTCGGCCACATCGGCTGGGATCTGACCGTCATCTCGTCGAACTTCATCGCGCTGACCCTGATCCTGACCATTTCGGTGAACATCCATCTGCTCGTGCGCTACATGGAGCTCTACCGCGAGTTCCCGGACTGGTCGCAATACCAGCTCGTGCGCCAGATGACACACGACATGGCCAAGCCCTGCATGTACACCAACGTGACCTCGATGATCGGCTTCGTGTCACTGGTGACGAGCGACATCAAGCCGATCATCGATTTCGGCTGGATGATGACGCTGAGCCTCGCGATCGTCTTCGTGATTCTGTTCACCTTCATTCCCGCCGTGATGCTGCTGATGCCCAAGCGTCCGCTGAAAGTCGAGGACAAGGGCAGCGCGAGCTTCACCGTCTCGCTCGCGCGTTTCACCGATCGCCACGGGCTGTTCGTGCTGATCGCGTCCCTCGCCATCACGGCGCTGGGCGTGATCGGCATGGGCCGCCTCGAGGTGGAGAACAGCTTCATCAACTATTTCAAGCAGGACACCGAGATCTATCAGGGGCTGAAGCAGGTCGACGAAACGCTCGGCGGCACGACGCCGCTCGAGATCGTGCTGAAGTTCCCGCCGCCGGCTGGCGGAGCACCGACCACCGGCGGCGGCGACGACGACGAACTCGCCGAGATGTTCGAGGAAGAGCCGGCGCAGAAGTCCGACTACTGGTTCACGCCGGAGAAGGTCGAACGCATCAAGCGCGTGCACGATTTCCTCGAAACGGTGCCCGGCATCGGCAAGGTGACCTCGCTCGCGTCGATCGTGCGGGTCGCCGAGGATCTCAACAAGGGGCGCGAGTTCGATCCCTTCGAACTCAACATCATCTACAAGCGCCTGCCGGACAATCTGAAGCAGGAGATGCTTTCCCCCTACATTTCGATCGACGACGACGAGGCCCGCATCGCCGTGCGCATCCTCGATTCGACGCCCGGGCTGCGCCGCGAGGCACTGCTCGCCGACATCGAACAGGGACTCGAGCAGCAGGTCGGACTGAAGCCGGCCGAATACGAAATCGCCGGCCTGCTCGTGCTCTACAACAACATGCTGCAAAGCCTCTATTCATCTCAGATCGAGTCGCTCGGCTGGGCACTGCTCGGCGTGATGCTGACGCTGTGGGTGCTGTTCCGCTCGTTCAAGGCCGCCGTCATCGGCGTCATTCCGAACGCGATCGCGGCCGCCGCGGTGCTCGGTTTCATGGGCTGGGCCGGCATCCCGCTCGACATGATGACGATCATGGTCGCGTCGCTGACCATCGGCATCGCGGTCGAGGACTGCATCCACTATCTGTACCGCTACGGGGTCGAGTTCCAGCACATCCGCGACGGCCTGAAGACGATGTACCACTGCCACACCAACATCGCGAAGGCCGGCTTCTACACCACGCTGACGGTCTGCTGCGGCTTCTCGATCCTCGTGCTGTCGAATTTCGTGCCGAGCATCATCTTCGGCATTCTGACCACGGTCGCGATGACGGTCGCGATCCTCGGCGCCTTGACGCTGATGCCGAAGCTGATTCTGATGTGGAAACCGTTCGGTCGATGACCACGAAGACGTGCAATAACCCGGTCACGACCGCGGTTGCGGGCAGGTCGCTATTTCCCGAGGGCGGACTAGACTCCTGATCCCAATCCGCCGTCTGACGAGGAGAGCCCGCATGCAAGCCAACATCCGTCGCCGCTTCACACTTCTGTGCACGCTTGCCACGTCGGTGCCGTTGGCGCTGGCCGATGAAACGTGCGTCTCGCCGTACATGAAACGGCTGACGAGCCAGGAAGACTTCATGTACGTGTGGACCCTCGGCGTACAAGGCATGGGCGATGAGCAGGACAAACTCGTCACGATCGACACGAATCCTTCCTCGAACACCTACGGCCAAGTCATCCATACACTGTCGGTCGGCGGGCGCAACGAGGCGCATCATTCCGGTTATTCCGATGATCGTCGGCATCTGTGGGCGGGTGGTCTCGACACCAGCAACATCTTCATCTTCGACGTCGCCACCGATCCGGCGCGGCCGGCGCTGAAGACGACGATCACCGATTTCGTCGCCAGGACCGGCGGCCTCGTCGGCCCGCATTCGTTCTATGCCCTGCCCGGCCGCATGCTCGTCACGGGTCTGTCGAACAACCAGGATCACGGCGGCCGTACCGGCATGGCGGAATACACCAACGACGGCGATTACATCACGACGCACTGGATGCCGACCGACGACAACCTGCAGGGCGCGACGAAAGGCGGACAATTCGCCGACGGCTACGGCTACGACATACGCGCAGTGCCGCGTCTGAACGTGATGGTCAGTTCCTCGTTCACCGGGTGGAACAACTACATGATGGATCTCGGCAAGATGATGGCCGACCCCGAAGCGATGAAGCGCTTCGGCAACACGGTCACCGTCTGGGATCTGCACACGCGCAAACCGCTGAAGGTCCTCGACGTGCCGGGCGCACCGCTCGAGGTGCGCTGCGCGTGGGGCGACACGCACGACTACTGCTTCACGACCACCGCGCTGACATCGAAGATCTGGCTCATCCACCGCGACAAGGGGGGCGAGTGGCAGGCGCAGGCCGTCGCCGACATCGGTGATCCATCAAAAGTCCCGTTGCCGGTCGACATCTCGATTGCGGCCGATGACAGCCGGCTATGGGTCGATACGTGGAACGATGGCATGGCGCGTCTCTACGACATCTCGGACCCGTTTGCGCCGAAGGAGATCTACAGCACACGCATCGGCGAGCAGGTCAACATGGTCTCGCAGAGCTGGGACGGCAAGCGGGTCTACTTCACGTCCTCACTGCTGGCGAACTGGGACAAGAAACAAGGCCCCGGCGGTGAACTCCAGTACTTCAAGGCCTATGACTGGGACGGCACGGCGCTGAAGCCGACATTCGCGGTCGATTTCGTCGCCGCGAAGCTCGGGCGCGCGCATCAGATGACGTTGAACGCGCGATCGGTTTATGCACGTCAGACACCGGTCGAGCCGACTGCGTTCGCCGCGCGCGAACGCTGAGGCGCGTACGTTGCGGCGAGGAGCGCTGCGAGGCCGCCTGACCGGCCTCGTCTCCCTGCTCCTCGCCGTGACGTCGTTGACCGGCGTCGCGGCCCATGACGGCCACGACGCCGCACCGGCGGCGCCGGGGTGGACCGCGTTGCCGTATGCGCCGCCGATCCCCGGGACTTACGCGCTGCCACCGATCCGCGCCGCTGCCGACGCGGAATTCCGCGATGACACCGGCGCGTCGCACCGGCTGCACGAGATCTACCGCGACGGGATCACCGTGTTGTCGTTCATCTATACGCAGTGCCCCGACGCGAACGGCTGCCCGCTCGCGAGTTTCGTCGTCGGCCAGGCTGCGGCCGACGTCGCGCGCGACCCCGCGCTCGCCGGCCGGGTGCGTTTCGTCAGCCTGAGTTTCGATCCGGCGCGCGACACGCCGGCGGCGCTCGCCGAGTATGCGAAGCATTTCCGCAAGCCCGGTGTGGAGTGGCTGTTCGGCGTACCGCGCGACGCCGCGACGCTGTCCGCCGTGCTCACCGCGTATGGCCAGGACGTCGAGCGCGGCGCCGACGGCGGTGGGTTCTCGCACATGCTGCGCGTCTATCTCGTCGATGATCGAAGTCGTATCCGCAACGAATACACCACGAGCTTCCTCCATGCGTCGATGCTCACCGCCGACATCCGCACCCTGGCGCTGGCGCAGGAAGACGAGGCCCCCGCGCCCGCCACTCGCTCATCGGCCGCGACCCTGCCCGGGCCGGGCGACGACAAGCGGGGTTATGAGCGCGCCGGTTACGCGACGCGATCGCGCGCGCTGACGGCGCGCGAAGCGGCACCCGCCGCACTGCGCGCGCGGATCGAGACACTTCCACCCGGCCTGCCCCGCGACGCCCTGAACGGACCCGTGCCCAGCGATGAACAGAT
>JADZCB010000302.1 GCA_020851775.1 Gammaproteobacteria bacterium | reverse complement strand
GTGCTACTACGCCGACGCCTACGATGTGGCCGGCAAGCTGTGGAAGGTGTTCCAGCAGACGACCTCGTGGACGGAAAACCCGTACCATCACGAGGCATATGATTTCAGCCTCAAACCGAGTGCCGAAACACCGCGAGGTGTGCGCATGACTGCCTTCCAGAGCATTCAGGCGATCGACAGGCAGAACAAACGCGCCACCCTGGTACCGACGCGCGGCATGTACTACGGCACGAGCGACCTGCAGACCGTGAAGCGCCGGTACGACATCAATACATTGACCGAAGGACGCTGATCGAAACGAGGATACGACGAGATTGCGCCCGCCCCCGCCATGGACGGCGGCGGCTGCGGCAGAACCCCGTGCGCGCGGACGTCACCCTCACGCCCGCGCACCGCCCGTCACGCCACATCCCGATCCCGTGCCGCATCGCGCCGCCGTTCGGCACGCGAGCGGCGCAATTGCATCAGCGTGAACAGCACACCTGAAATCGTGTAGATCACGAACCCGAGCATCAGAATCAGCGGCGGGTCGAGCGAGATGAAGCCGAAGCCGAGCACCATCGCGAGCAGCACGACGAAAGGAATGCGGCCGCGCAGATCGAGATCCTTGAAGCTGTAATAACGGATATTGCTGACCATCAGCAGTGCCGCCGCGGCCGTCACCACCAGCGTCAGCACCACGACGAGCGCCTGACCCTTGAGTTGATAGTCGTGCGCAAACCAGATCGTCGTCGCGACCAGTGCCGCCGCCGACGGGCTCGGCAAGCCCTTGAAGAAGCGCTTGTCCTGCACCGTCTTCTGCACGTTGAAGCGCGCCAGGCGCAGCGCCGCGCCCGACACGTAGACGAACGCGACGAGGAAGCCGAACTTGCCGATGTCGTGCAGCATCCACTCGTAGGCGAGCACCGCCGGCGCCACCCCGAATGACACCATGTCGGCAAGACTGTCGTATTCAGCCCCGAAATCGCTCTGCGTGTTCGTCATCCGGGCGATGCGACCGTCCATGCCGTCGAGCACGATCGCGGCAAGGACGCCGATCGCGGCAGCCTGAAACTGGTGATGGATCGACGACATCATCGCGTAGAAGCCCGCGAACAGGGCCGCTGTGGTGAACAGGTTCGGCAGCAGATAGATGCTGCGCCCACGCAACATCTGCTTATTGGGCGTGATGATCCGATGGATATTGTCGGAACGGCGATCGTTCATGAGCTTGCCTCTCCAGGCTGGCGTGCCATGCGAAAAGGAAGCTTACGCCGTCGTGCGGCCAGCGCAATCGGTGGGGGTGGCCGCGCGGTGTGCGCGGCAGATGGCGTGACCGTGCCCGCGTCCGACGCGGGCACGGCCGCTGGTGCCCTCAGTTCTTCGACTGGTCGACGAGGCGGTTCGCCTTGATCCAGGGCATCATCGCGCGCAG
Source organism: Gammaproteobacteria bacterium (assembly GCA_020851775.1). Classification (GTDB taxonomy): domain Bacteria; phylum Pseudomonadota; class Gammaproteobacteria. The sequence continues at coordinate 1,623 of JADZCB010000302.1, read as the reverse complement.
GCGCTCACCGACTTCCTCGATCTGGTGACCGCGCGCGATGCGGCGCTTGGCCTTCAGGACGGCGACGCCGGTGCGGTTTTCGCCCATCCATTCACGTGCGAATTCGCCGTTCTGGATCTCGGAGAGGATTTTCTTCATCTCCTTCTTCGTCTCCTCGGTCACGATGCGCGGGCCGCGGGTGAAATCACCGTATTCCGCCGTGTTCGAGATCGAATAGCGCATGTTCGCGATGCCGCCTTCATAGATCAGATCGACGATGAGCTTGAGCTCGTGCAGACATTCGAAGTAGGCCATTTCCGGCGCATAGCCGGCCTCGACGAGCGTCTCGAAACCGGCCTGGATCAGCGCCGTCGCGCCGCCGCACAGCACGGTCTGCTCGCCGAAGAGATCGGTCTCGGTCTCTTCACGGAAACTGGTCTCGATGACGCCGGCACGGCCGCCACCGTTCGCCGACGCATAGGCGAGCGCGATTTCCTTGGCCTGGCCGGACTTGTCCTGAGCGACCGCGATCAGGCTCGGCACGCCACCGCCCTGAGTGTAGGTCGAGCGGACCAGATGGCCCGGGCCCTTTGGCGCGATCATGATGACGTCCAGATCCTGACGCGGATCGATCTGGCCGAAGTGGATGTTGAAGCCGTGCGCAAAGGCGAGCGCCGCGCCCTGCTTGATGTTCGACTCGATGTCGTTGCGATAGAGATCACCCTGCTGTTCGTCCGGGGCGAGGATCATGACGACGTCGGCGGCCTTCACGGCTTCGCCGACCGGCTTCACCGCGAGGCCGGCCTTCTCGGCCTTGGCCCAGCTACCCGACCCCTGGCGCAGGCCGACGACGACGGACACACCCGAGTCCTTAAGATTGTTCGCATGCGCGTGGCCCTGCGAGCCGTAGCCGATGATCGCGACCGTGCGGCGCTGGATCAGCGAAAGGTCGGCGTCTTTGTCGTAGTAGATGGTCATGGGCATGTGTGCTACTCCAGATTGGCGGCCGCGCCACGCGGCGCCGGTTGATTCAGCAGCGTGCCGGCTCCCCCGAGCGGCCCGCGATGGTTATAACGATCGACTCAGGCCCTCAGTGCCTTGGTGCCGCGCAGAATGCCGAGCACGCCGGAACGCACCACTTCGAGGATGCGCTTGGCGCCGACGAGTTCCAGGAAGGCGTCGTGCTTGTCGGTGTTGCCGGTCATCTCGATGATGTAGCTCGATTCGGTCACATCGACGATGTGCCCGCCGTAGATGCCGGCGAGTCGCGCGAGTTCTTCGCGCTGCTCGCCGCCGATCGCGCGTACTTTCACCAGCATCAGTTCACGTTCGATCGCGCGACCCTCGTTCAAATCGATGAGCCGGATCACGTCGACCAGTTTGTTCAACTGCTTGGTGATCTGTTCGATCACCTCGGGTGAACCGCGTGTGACCAGCGTCAGGCGCGATACCGTCGGATCTTCAGTCGGTGCGACGGACAGCGATTCGATGTTGTAGGCCCGCGCTGAGAACAGGCCCGCGACGCGCGACAGCGCGCCGGCGGCATTTTCCATCAGGATCGATATCGAATGTCTCATGTCAGGCCAGCTCCCGATCGCTCGCGCTCGAAGGTGCGAGGTGCATTTCATGCTGGCCTTTGCCGGC
>JADZCB010000301.1 GCA_020851775.1 Gammaproteobacteria bacterium | reverse complement strand
GGTGCTCGCCCCCCGGCTGCCGTCGCTGCCCGCGTTCACCGGCGCCCTCGATGCGGCGTTCGTCGCGAAGGTCGCGGCCCTCGAAGACCGCCTGCAGACCGGCCATGTACGTGACTGCCATGGCGATCTGCATCTGACCAACGTCGTGCGTCACGACGGCCGGTGGCAGGCGTTCGACTGCATCGAATTCGACGACGAACTCCGCTACATCGACACGGCGAGTGATCTGGCCTTCCTGTTGATGGACTTCGACGTCCGCGGGCGTACGCGGGACGCGAACGTTCTGTGGAACGCCTATCTCGCCGTCGGCGGCGACTACGGCTGCATGGCGGTGCTCGACTTCTACCTGCTCTACCGCACCATCGTGCGGGCGAAAGTCGCCTGCCTGTCGGTGCAGGGCAGCGACGACGCCGCGGATCGCGCCGCAGGCGCGCGCGCCGACGACCATGTCGCCCTCGCCCGGCGTTATCTCACTGCGCGCGGCAGACCCGCGCTCTATCTGACACACGGCGTGTCGGGCAGCGGCAAATCGTGGCTCGCACGCCGTGTCGCGGCAGTCTGCGGTTTCGTGCATCTGCGCTCGGATGTCGAACGCAAGCGCCGCGTCGGTCTCGCGCCGACGGCGGCGAGTCACAGTACGCTCGGCGGCGAGCTCTATGCCACCGCACACACCGATGCGACTTACGAGCGGCTGCTGCACCTCGCCGACAACCTGCTCGGACACGGCTGTTCAGTGATCGTCGACGCGAGCTTCCTCGCCGCCGCGCGCCGTGCGCCGTTCGCGGCGCTCGCGCAGCGCCTCGGTGTCGAGTTCGTGATCCTCGACTGCGATGCGCCGCGGGCGACGCTGGAGGCGCGCATCGTCGCGCGACAGGCGGCCGGCGGCGATGCGTCGGAAGCGACGCTGGCAGTCCTCGCCCGCCAGCTCGAGCAGCGTGAGCCGCTCGATGCCGGCGCACGGCGGCATGCGATCGCTGCCGGCGAGTGGGACGACGTGCGTCTCGCGAAGCTGCCGGGGGCCGGTCGTCTCGCCCGCGCCTGAGCGCGGCGCCCTCAGACGCGAATGAAGGCGGCGCGTGTCGGATCACGCCGCAGGGCGGCGAGATCGCCGGCATCCGGAAGCTGCGGTCGATCACGCTCGGCATTGACCAGGCACAGGAAGCCGAGCGCGACATCGGCCGGGGCGCGGAACTGGTGCCAGGTCGACGGCGGTACCTGCACGAGATCATGCTCGCCGATGTCGAACACGTCGTCGCCGACGAGGCACGTGCCGTGACCACGCACGACCATCACCGCATGCACGTGTCCGTGACGCTCCAATGTCGTGTGTCCACCCGGGGCGATTTCGAAATAACGCAGTTGGCAGGCGAGCGCCGGATCCTCGAACAGCACCTGGCGCGTGACGTCGCGGAACGGTGCGCTGCCGTCCTGCTTGTATTCGAGCACCTCGACACCCTGCCAGCGGCCGGGTGCGACGCGTGTGCGATGCGGCTCGTTCATCGTGCGGACTCCTGTGGTGCGCTCGACAGACGGCGCACCGTGTCGACGAAGTGGCGGCTGCGGGCGGGCAGATCGGTGCCGGCTGCGAGCAGATTGCCACCGATCAGCAGACACACGTCGCGGCCGTAGACATCGATCATCTCCGCGACCCGTTCGACGCTCATGCCGCCGGCGGGCACCGGCGCGCAGGCACGAAAATCGCGCCACGCGGCCCGCCCGGCATGGGCGAGCGCTTCGCAGGTTTCGCGGCTGAAGCTGAAGCGTCCGCCGTAGTTCGGGAAGATCGTCGCGTCCGCCCCGAGCAGACGGAACAGACGCCCGAACAGCAGCGGCGGCGCGATGCGCGACGCGCCGCCGAGCGCCGGATGGGCGATGACCGGACAGCGCAGTTCGTCGACGAGTTCGGCGAAGCACGCGAGTCCCATCAGCATCGGACACGCGAGCACCATGCGGACACCTTCGTCGTGCACGATGCGCACCTGTTCGCGCAACTGGCGTGGACCGCCCGACAGTGATGGCGCGTAGACGCTGCGGCCGCCGGTCGCGGCGTTCGCGCGACGCACCGCCGCCTGGCAGGCCGCGACGCGCGCGGCGAACGGCGAGTAGGCCTGGTTCGTGATGCCGTGATCGTCCTTGACGATGTCGAGCCCGGCGCCCGCGAAGGTCTCGCACAGCGCGGCGAGCTCGGCGCTCGGCAGACCCTGCGGCTTCAGCGCCGTCATCGTCAACGCGCGCGAGCCGGCACCGACTGCCTCGCGCATCCCATCGAGCCCGTAACGCGGACCGCGGAAGCCGGCGAGGAAATCGTCCGGCAAGGCGACGTCGACGAGCGTGACGTCGTCCTGCAGCGAGCAGTTGCCGAACAGCATGTTCATCGCCTGACCAATCTCGCCGCCGGTCGTCGCCGTCGCGAGCGCGAGCGTCACCGCATGCACGCCCGGTGCAATCTGCGCGCAGCCTTCGACCCGCGCGACGATTTCGTCGCGCACGTAATCGCTCGTCACCGGCGCGAGCGGCATCTCGATACTCTGCTCCAGAGCGAGCGCGGCGGCGCGCGCCGCGACGTCGGCCGCCGCACAACGCACATGGTAAATCGCATGGAATCTGCTCATGGGGCGGCATTGTAGCGTGCAGGACAGCGGGTGTTCCGCCGGGCCATGGATGATCTGCACCGAGCAAGTCCACGACCGACTTGTTCAACGTTTCGTTAATTCAGGATTAAGCAAGCACGGCGCAGATTGAGTCCGTGTCCGATGCGGCCACAGCAGTCGCAGGCAACGGATGTCACGAACGGAAAGGAAAGTGTCATGCAGAATTTCGTCGGTGAGTCGATGGTGATGACGCACGGTACCCGTCGCATGCGGGCGGCCGGCGCAGGGCTCGTCATCCTGCTTGCCGGTCTCACCACCGGTGCGGCGCAGGCGGACGGTCATCGCTGGCCCGGAGAAGACGGCTATCGCCATGCCTACGCACACGGTTATCACGACGGTCGCCAGGACCAGCGTCGCGCGCATCGTCACCGGCACCGGGCCCCCGCACCGGCCTACTACGCACCACCGCCAGTCGTCGTCTATCGCGAGGCGCCGGTGGTCGTCGAGCGCGTGATCGAGCAACCGGTCGTCTATGAGGTGCCCGCCACCTACGGGGCGCCGCCCGCATACGGGTACGGCGGTCCTGTCGGCGGCGGCTACGGAACCGGCAATCGCGTGCTGTCGGCCGCGATGCTCGGTGCCGCCGGCGGCTATCTCGGCTCTCAGGTCGGTCACGGCAGCGGCCGGGCCGCCGCCACCGCCGCCGGCGCGGTCGCCGGCTGGCTGCTCGGCAGCAATCTCGGGCGCTGAGGTCCGACGCTCGCTCACCAGGCCGGGACCCTGCGCGGTCCCGGCTTCTTCCGCTCCCATCGCCCGACGCCACTCGCGTAGAAACCACCCACCGTCCGCCGGCGTGATTGACGGCCCGGATCCCGGTGCTCACCGTCAGCGCGGAAACGCGCGCGACGGCCGCGGATGCCGCGCGGTCGCTGGCACGAAATGACCAGAAATTGGCAGGCCGCCGCCTCACCGGCACGACGACGGGCTCGTTAACCTTCTGCCACGAGGCGCGACGGGCGCCGCGCTGTTCCGACAGAGGAGTGTTGCGATGAAGTTCCACTGGTTCAATCTGATGCCGTGGCCCTACCTGCCCGATGATTTCACCGAGAAACACCGCAGCGTGTGGGTCGACGTCGACTCGCGGCTGTTCGACGCCCGCAAGGCCAATCGCGTCTACAACGATTATCTCGATCTGCTCGAGTTCGCCGAGGATCTCGGTTACGACGGGCTCGGCATCAACGAACACCACCAGAACGCCTACGGGCTGATGCCGTCACCTCAGTTGATGGCCGCGACGCTCGCCCGCCGCACGCGTGAGGCGTCGATTCTACTGCTCGGTCAATCCCTCGCGCTGTACGACCCGCCGACGCGCGTCGCCGAGGAAATGGCGATGATCGACTGCATCTCCGGCGGGCGCCTGATCGCAGGCTTCCCGGTCGGCAGTTCGATGGACGACAACTACGCCTGTGGCGTGAACCCGGCGACGCTGCGCGAGCAGTATCACGAGGCGCACGATCTGGTGCGTCGTGCGTGGTCCGATCCGGACGTCTTCGCGTGGAACGGCAAGCACTACAAGCTGCGCTACGTGAACCTGTGGCCGCGGCCGATCCAGACGCCACCGCCGATCTGGGTGCCGGGCGGCGGTTCGGTCGAAACCTGGGACTTCTGCGCCCAGCACAACTACAACTACAGCTACCTGTCGTTCAGCGGGTACATCCGCGGCCAGCAGTTGATGGAAGGCTTCTGGCGCCGCATGGAGGAACTCGGCGCCGAGTTCAATCCCTACCAGGCCGCGTTCGCACAGCAGATCTGCGTCGCCGAGACCGATGCCGAAGCGAAGCGTCTGTACGAGAAACACGCACGTTATTTCTTCTCGCGCTGCCTGCACGTCTATCCGGGTTTCGCCGATGCGCCGGGTTATCGCACCGAGCCGACGATCCGCGCCGGCCTGCAGACGCAGATGGCCGGCCAGTCGTCGGCGTTGAATCAGGCCGCAGCGCTGTCGTGGGAAGAGATGATCGAGAAAGGCTACATCGTCGCCGGCAGTCCGGATTCGGTCTGCGAGCAGATGGAGCGCGTGTCGAAGAGCCTCAAGGTCGGCCACATCGTCTGTCTGCTGCACTTCGGCGACATGCCGAACGAGCTCTGTCGCTACTCGACGGAGATGTTCGCGACGCGCGTGATGCCGCGTGTGCGGCCGATCTGGAGCGAGTACGAGGATCACTGGTCGCCGCGGCCGATGCCGCGTGAGGAACGGGCGACACCGCGTCCGGTGACACTGTCGGAAGTGCCGGCCGTCGCGCCGGCCCAGGTCGCGAGGGCCCGCTGATGAACCTGCAAAGCTTGTCCGTCGGGCCCGAGTGCCTGAACGTCCATTACTACCGTGCAGGCCAGGGTGAACCGCTGCTCTACCTGCATCACATGCTGGGCCTGACGGGCTTCGAACCCGTGCTCGAAGCACTCGCGACGCGCTACGACGTGATCGCGCCGTATGCGCCGGGCTGGGGACCGGCGAAAGACGATCTGCCGCGCGTCGATCCGGGTCCGCTCGATCTCACGCTGCACCACGTCGATCTGCTCGATGCGCTCG
>JADZCB010000300.1 GCA_020851775.1 Gammaproteobacteria bacterium | reverse complement strand
GCTCGGTCAGAGTCTACGAAGCGCACGTGCAGCCCACCGGCAATCCGGGGAACACCGGCACCGTGGATCTCTACGCAGTCATCGGCTCGCTGATTCCCGTCGGTTTCGAGAACGCGAGCCCGGCGGCCTTCCTCTCGCCCAGCCTCGATCCGTTGCCCGCGGTCCCGGAACCGTCGATCTACGCGAGCATGCTCGCCGGCTTGGGGCTGCTCGCACTGGCGCGGCATCTGCGGCAACGCCGCTCATCCGCGGCTGCACCCGCCTACGGCTGAAACGACGCAGCGCCATCCGGCCGGGGCGAACAGCCGGCACCCGAGCGCGGGAAGTCGGGAACGACGCGCGGCGTTTGGCTGTATATTCTGCGCAGCGACCCCCGCGGCTCCAGTCGAAAGGCGAACCCATGAAGTCGACCGTCCTCTTTTCCGCTCTACGGACAGCGCTTGGCCTGTGCCTGGTTTCGGCCATGGCCTTGGGGCATGCCGCGGGCGGCGTCTCCGTCACCGAGCGCGAAGCGCAGACCATCCAGGCAGGCATGAGCACGGACGAGGTGCAGCGCCTGCTCGGCCGGCCGGCGAGCAACGTGCAGTACCGCAACGAGCCGGGCCCCATCTGGCTCTACCATGTCAACGACGCGGTCGATCCGGTGTTCTTCGAAGTCGCCTTCAGCCGCGACGGCAAGGTCGCCGGCACGAGCCAATACGTCGATCCGCGCGCCTACACCGGGAAGTAGCTCGGGCTACGGTTGCTGCGATCACGCGGGTTTGATGCCCGCTTCGAGCACCACCTTCGACCACTTCGCTGCTTCCTGCGCGCGATCTCGACTGGTCGCGCGAGGCGGTTCTGCTGCATCGGCGCGACGGTTACCTGCCGCCTGTGGCCTAGCGCTTCATCCAGGCCATGATACGGGCCCATGGTGCTGCGGCGGCCGATTAGCGCCGATCCGCCTCAGCGGCAGCAGCGCGTCGGGCGGCGACGCATGCACGATACGGCGCCGCGATATCATCGTTTCACTCAGACCAACAAGGTGACCCCCATGAGCTCGGCACCCCTGGCGTCCAAGACAGCCGAAATCGCAGCGACTTATCCAGCACCCAAAGCCGCGACCTGGGTCGCCCGCGACTTCCGCTTCCACACCGGCGAGACGCTGCCGGAGCTGAAGCTGCATTACCACACGGTCGGCGATCCTGCGGGCGAGTCGGTGCTGATCCTGCACGGCACGGTGGGCGCAGGCGAAGGCTTCCTCACGCCGAAGTTCGCCGGCGAACTGTTCGGGCCGGATCAAGCGCTGGATGCGCGCCGCTACTTCCTCATCCTGCCGGATTCGGTCGGCGGCGGAAAATCGAGCAAACCTTCCGACGGCCTGCGCATGCGCTTCCCGCGCTTCAACTACGACGACGCCGTACTCGCGCAATACCGCTTGCTGACCGAGCATCTCGGCGTCAAGCATCTGCGCATGGTCATCGGCAATTCGATGGGCGGCATGCAGACCTGGCTGTGGGCGCAGCAGTATCCCGGCTTCATGGACATCGCCGTGCCGATGGCTTCGCTGCCCACCGCGATGTCGGGCCGCAACTGGATGATGCGCCGGATGATCATCGATGCGATCCGCAACGATCCGGCGTGGAAGAACGGCGACTACACCGAGCAGCCGCGCGGCGTGCATACCGCGTCGGTGTTCTTCACCATCGCCACCAACGGCGGCGACATCGGGCTGCATCGCGCGGCGCCGACACGCGCGAAAGCCGATGCGTATCTCGACAAACTGCTCGCCGCGCCCTTCGCCGGTGATGCCAACGATCTGCTCTACCGCTGGGAATCCTCGCGCGACTACGATCCGGAGCCGGGCTTGGATCGCATTCGGGCGAGGTTGCTCGCGATCAATTCCGCCGACGACGAACGCAATCCGCTCGAGCTCGGCGTGATCGAGGAGGCGCTCGCACGCATCCCCGACGCGAAGTCACTCGTCATCCCCGCCAGCGCGGACACCGCCGGCCACAGCACGACCGGGTTCGCGAAGTTCTGGAAGCGGGAGATCGCCGAGCTGCTGGCGACGGCACCGCGTCGGAGCTGATCGCAAAGACACATCACCCGTAGTCCGGGAGAAGCGCATCCCGGGGATGGAGAATGCCGATCGTCCCCGGATGACGCCTACGGCTCAATCCGGGCTACCAGGCAACCGCGAGACTCGTAGCCCGCAAGGAGCGGAGCGTATTGCGGGAACCTCATCCCCGGATGACGCCTTCGGTTTCATCCGGGCTACGCGCTTGCGTCTGACGCCAGAGCTCGCTCCCGGAAGAACCAGCCCTTCGCCGCTTCCGTCGCAGCGACGTAGCCGAGCACGATCAGCACCGCTGCCCCGGCCAGCGCCGGCGGCAGGGACACCATGCCGAACAGTCCGGCGAGCGGCGCGATGAACGGGATTGCCATCGCGACGCTCGCGACTGCCGCTGTCGTCCACAACAGCAGCGGACTCGGCCGACTGCGCCACGCCGCCCGACGCGTGCGCAACACCAGCAGCACGGCGAGCTCGGTCAGCAGCGACACCACGAACCACGCCGTCTGGAACAGCGGCGCATCGGCCTCGAACACCGCGATGAGCAGATAAAAGGTCAGCAGATCGAACACGGTGCTGATCAGTCCGAACCGGATCATGAAGCGGCGCACCTCGACGATGTCCCAGGCTTGAGCGCGGGCGACGTTCTCCGCATCGACCGCGTCGGTCGAAATCGTGACCGATGGCAGATCGGAGAGGAAATTGTTGAGCAGGATCTGCGTCGCCGTGAGCGGCAGGAACGGCAGCAGCGGTGTGGCGATCGCCATGCTCACCATGTTGCCGAAATTGGCGCTGGTCGTGATGCCGATGTACTTGAGTGTGTTGGCGAAGGTGCGGCGGCCGTCGTCGACACCGCGCCGGAGCACGCCGAGATCGGATTGCAGCAGAACCACGTCCGCGCTTTCGCGGGCGACATCCACCGCTCCTTCCACGCAGATGCCCACGTCCGCCGCGTGCAGCGCCGGCGCATCGTTGATGCCGTCGCCGAGAAAGGCCACCGAGTGGCCCACGCGCTGCAAGGCGCGCACGATGCGCTCCTTCTGCTGCGGATCGACCTCGACGAAGAGCGCGGTGCGCGGCGCGAGATGCCAGAGCGCTTCGTCGCGCAGTTGCGCGATCGCCTCGCCCGTGAGCATGGCCGCGGTATCGAGCCCCATGATCCTGCCGACGTGCGCCGCGACGTAGCGATTGTCGCCGGTGATCAGCTTCACCCGGATGCCGCGGTCGGCCAGATCGCGGATGGCCTGCGCGGCGTCGGCCTTGGGCGGATCGACGAACAGCAGAAAGCCGACGAAGCTCATGCCGGCCTCGTCGTCGCGCGTATAGCTCGGCTTGGCAGCGACGCTGCGCACCGCAAGGCCCAGCACGCGATAGCCTTCCTCGCCCTGCGTGCGGAAGTAGTCGAGCAGCCGCGCCCGGTGCTCGTCGGTGAGCGCGATGTCCTCGCTGCCTGCGCGCAACCGGGTGCAGATCTCCAGGATGTTCGCGAACGCGCCCTTGGAGACGATGCGATGCTGTCCGGGCGCGCCGCGATCCTCGACCACGATAGTGAGACGCTTGCGCAGGAAGTCGTAGGGAATCTCGTCGATCTTGGCGTAGACCGAGAGATCGATGCCGGCCGTCTCGCCCGCCTGCACGATCGCTGCGTCCAGCGGATTCTCGATGCCGGTCTCGAAGCGGGCGTTCACGCAGGCGAGCCGGAAGACTTCGGCGGACGCGGCTCCCGAACCGTCGACGGCGGCATGCAGCGACATCGTGCCGGCGGTCAGCGTGCCGGTCTTGTCGGTGCACAGCACGTCGATGCTGCCGAGATCCTCGATCGCTTCGAGTCGCCGCACGATGACGCCCTGCCGCGCCATCGCGCGCGCGCCGCGGGCGAGCGTGACGCTCACGATCGCGGGCAGCAGCTCGGGCGAGATCCCCACCGCCAGCGCCACGGCGAAGAGCAGCGATTCGATCACCGGCCGGCCGAGCACCTCGTTGACGGCGAGCACGAAGAACACCATGACCACGGTGATGCGCACCAGCAGATAGCCGAACTGCCGCACGCCCGCCGCGAACGTGGTTTCCCCCGGACGCGCCTCGAGCCGCGCGGCGATCGCGCCGAACAAGGTGGCCGCGCCGGTGCGCACGACCAGCAGCGTCGCGGCGCCGCTGCGCACCGACGTGCCCATGAAGGCGCAATTCGTCCGCTCGGCGACCGTCGCCTGCGCCTTCACTACGCCGGGCTGCTTCTCCACCGGCATGGATTCGCCCGTGAGCCCGGATTCGGCGACGAGAAAATCCTTCGCCTCGAGCAGCATCCCGTCGGCTGGCACGAGATTGCCCGCGGAGAGCTGCACGACATCGCCCGGGACGAGATCGCGCGCCGGCACGCTGACGGACCTCCCGTCACGCAGGACGCGCACGCGCAGCGCGAGGCGTTGGCGTAGCTGATGCACCGCCTTGGACGCGCGATACTCCTGCGTGAAGCCCAGGATCGTGCTGCCGGCTACGATCGCCAGGATGATGGCGGCATCGAGCCAATCGCCGACGATCCCCGACAGCGCGGCGCCGATCAGGAGGACGATGACCAGCGGGCTGGCGAACTGCTGCAGCAGCAAGTGCAGTACGGCGGCTTGACCGTTCTCGGCGACGGCGTTCGAACCGTATTTCCGCAGCCGCGTCTCGGCCTCGTCGGCATCGAGGCCCGCCGCGCGCGAGGCGAGCCGCTCAAGCAGCGTCTGCGGCTCGATACTCCAGTACGCGTCTAGGATTTCTGCGTCGGTTCGGCGGGACACTGGTCCTCGGGGCGGTTTGCGTCGTGCGTCGTCCCGAGCTTGCGCGCGATCGCAGCCAGCAGCAACGCCGCGGCCGCCGTAGCGGCGAGCGTCGGAGAGCTCGCGACGACCTGACCGATGCTGTCGACGGCTTCGACGCTCACCTGCTGGACGAAGCTCGCCAGCGCGGTGACGTCCGCCTTGCCGACGATGTCCGTGTCCTCGATGCGTATCCTTTGGTCGTGGAAGCCGCGCTGGAACCACAGCCGGGCGAAGATGCCGTTCGATACGGCGAACGCGGCCATCAAGCTCAAGGGCGACATCAACTTCTCGATCAACGAAACGCGTTCGGGTGCCGAGGCCGCTTCATAGACATCCCCGACCAGTCGCGGGATATCCGACTCGGCACGGACCGGAGTCCGCTCGGCGTCGGTCGCGCGTTGGCTGTCACGGTGGTCCATTGCTGATCTCCTTCTGGCGTGCACGGTGTCGGCTCGAACGTTCCGCCTGGAGCCGCGCAGGACTGGTTCACGCACACGAGCGCAGCTTTCCACCGGCGCCTTACGCGATCCTTACCGCGTCGATGCGGCTACAGCACGCCCTTGCCGAGATCGAGACTGCCCTTGGCGAGGCTCAAGCGCAGCACGTCGGCTCCGCCTTCGGCCGTGCACAGCGCACGCGCGATCCGATAGAGCGCTTCGAGCGGATGGCCGACGGTGAGCGACTTGCCGCCGACCAGATCCATCGCGGCGTCGACGAGCTCGGCGAGCGCCTCGGTCGCGAAGACCTTGCACGCGATGGCCTCGTTCACGACGTTCGCACCCGACTCGGCGAGCCGCGCCGTGCGATACACCATGCTGCGCGCCGCGAACGTGCGGATGCGCATGTCGGCATAGCGCAAGCGCACGCCCTCGCGCTGCCCGAGCGCAGCGCCGCTGCGATGGGGAGCGAGCAGGTGCTGCTGCGTGTGCTGCACGACCCAGCGCGACAAACCGACGGCACGCGCGGCGATCGCCAGACGCGTATCGCCGATCTGCCCCAGCGCGCGCGGCAGGCCCTCGCCCGGTCGGCCGATCATTCGATCGACCGGTACGCGCACGCTATCGAAGCGAAACGCGGCGTGATGGCTGCCGTCGAGCGTCTCGAACCTGCGCTCGATGCACACGCCGGGCGCATCGGCGTCGATCACGAGCACGGCCCGTCCCTCGCCCGGCACGTCGACGAGCACGTTGAGGAAGTCCGCTTCGCCCCCGCGCGTCACGTAGGACTTGCGGCCGTCGACGACATACTCCCCGCCGCCCGCAGGCACCGCACGCGTGTAGTGGGCCGCGTCGTCGGGCTCGGTGAAGGCGAAGCCCGAGCGCTTCTCGCCGGCCATGAGAGGCACGAGATACCGGCTGCGCACGGGTTCCGCACAGCCGGCGAGCACGCCGGGCCCCGGCCCGAACAGCGAACGGTCGAAGCCGGTGTTGTATCCTGCGAAGGTATCGCGCACGACGCTCAGCGCGAGCGGACCGGCCTCGCTGCCGCCATACGCCTTGGGCTGAGTCATGCCGAAGAATCCGGCCGCACGCGAGGCTTCGCGCACGGCAGCCTGCGCCGCGGCGGCCGTGCGTCCGGCTGCCGCGCCGTCCCGATACGGAATCAGCACGTCCACAGCGAACCGTTCGGCGCGTTCGCGCAGCTCGATCAGTTCCCGCGGCAGAGATTCGGGCATGAGCGTGAGTGGAATGGACGAGGCGTGCGCGCATTGTCGTACGATTCGTCGCCGGACGATAGGCGCGGCAACCGATTCGCAGGAGTGATGCATGCTGAGCTATCGCCACGGTTTCCATGCCGGCAATCATGCCGACGTGTTGAAGCACACGCTGCTCGTGTTCCTGCTCGGCTACCTGTCGCGCAAGGACAAGCCCTGGTGGTTCGTCGACACGCACGCGGGCGCCGCCCAATACGATCTGGAAAGCGAGTGGGCGAGAAAGAACGCCGAGCACGAAAGCGGCATCGCGCGGTTGTGGCACCGGACCGATCTGCCGCCGGCGCTCGGCGAGTATGTCGACCATGTTCGCCGCGTGAACGATGCAGATGCCTTGCGGTT
>JADZCB010000299.1 GCA_020851775.1 Gammaproteobacteria bacterium | reverse complement strand
TCGATTGCGCGGCGTTGTATGCGCGACGCGTCGCGCTGATGCAGCATCAGCTCGACTACCGCCCGCCGTGGAGCGACGACCCGCGCAATCAGGCCGCCGTTTTCATCGGCACGATTTTTACGCCGGGTTTCTACTTCCTGCCCTTCTCCGGCATCCAGGACTACGTCGACGGCGACCGCAAGGTCCGCGCCGAGCGCGAACTGGACGCGCTGCGCGCCGCGGCTGCCGCCCGCCAATGTTACGTGCGCTGAAGCACCCCGTGCTGCTTGCCGCAGTGCATGGTCACGCACGGTAACGGCGGGTATCATGCGCGCGGCCTCATCCACCGCGGCCGCGTCGGCCGTCTAGCCTGGACACCGCGAGCACCCATGTTCGAAACCCTGAAAGCCCTGAACCCCGATCCGATCCTCGGTCTGATGGCGGCCTACCGCCAGGATCAGAATCCCAAGCGCGTCGACCTAGGTGTCGGCGTGTACAAGGACGAAGCCGGCCACACCCCGATTCTCGACTGCGTGAAGCGTGCCGACACCTTGCATCGTGCCGCGGAGACGACGAAGACCTACGTCGGCCCGCCCGGCGATCCCGATTTCGACGCGGGCATCGAAAAGTTGGTGTTCGGTGCCGACCACCCGACCTTGAAAGCCGGCCTGATCCGTACCGTCCAGGCGCCTGGTGGCTGCGGCGCGCTACGCATCGCAGCCGAATTGATCAATCGCGCCAAGCCCGGTGCAGCGATCTGGGTCTCGGATCCGACTTGGGCGAATCACGTCCCGCTGCTCGGTGATGCCGGCCTCGAGATCAAGCTCTATCCGTACTACGACGCCGCGAGCCAGGGCCTGAAGGCCGACGCAATGCTCGGCGCGCTCGCACAGATCCCGGCCGGCGATCTCGTGCTGCTGCACGGCTGTTGCCACAATCCCTGCGGCGTCGATCTGAAACCTGCGGAGTGGGATGCGGTGGCAAAGCTCGCCGTCGATCGCGGCTTCACGCCGTTCGTCGATCTCGCCTACCTCGGTCTCGGCACCGGGCTCGACGAAGATGCTTACGGCGTGCGCAAGCTCGCCGCGACAGTTCCGGAACTGATCGTCGCGAGTTCGTGCTCGAAGAACTTCGGCCTCTACCGCGAGCGGGTCGGCGCGCTGTCGCTCGTATCGCCGAACGCAGCGCAGACCGACATCGTCTTCGGCCAGATCCAGAACGTCGCGCGCGGCATCTATTCGATGCCACCGAACTACGGCGGTGCGCTGGTCGGCCGCATTCTCAGCGACGCGACGCTGACCGCGGACTGGAAGCGCGAACTGAACGCAATGCGCGATCGCATCAACGGCCTGCGTGGGCAGCTCGCGACGAAATTCCGCGAGCGGCTCGGCACCCATCGCTTCGACTTCATCCCGCAGCAGCTCGGCATGTTCTCCTTCCTCGGCCTGACGAAGGAACAGGTCGCACAGTTGAAGAACGAGTACAGCATCTACATGGTCGATTCGAGCCGCATCAACGTCGCCGGCGTCAACCAGCAGAACATCGACTACTTCTGCGACGCCGTCTGTCAGGTGCTCTGAGTCCGCGCTCCCCGACGCGCGCGTCATGCGGCGCGCGTCGGTTTTACCGTCTGGCGACGAGAGTCAAATTTCCGGTCTCGTGCCACGCCAGGGCCGCGCCTTCTCGAAGGCCGCCGCAATTCTGAACACCGTCGGATCATCGAACGTGCGGCCGACGATCTGCAGACCGGTCGGCATGCCGGTGCTGCCGAAGCCGCTCGGCACGCTCGCGACGGGGCACCACGCCATCATGTTGAACGGATAGGTCATCGCCCAGCCGACATAGGCCGGCACACGCTGACCGTCGATTCGATACTCCGCAGCCATGCTGTCGTGTTCGGCATAGAGCGCGGACACTGCGCAGGTGGGGCAGACGAGCGCGTCGTATTTCTCGAGCACTGGTCCGAGCTTCTGCCACATCGCGCCGCGCGTGATGTTCGACTTGTACAGCCGCACGGCATCGTGGCGCTGACCGGCCTCGAGCACCTTCACGACCATCGGTGTCATCTGGTGCCGCCACCGCGGCAGCAGATCGCCGCACAGCGCGGCGAACAGACCTTCCCACCACGTCTGCCATGCATCGAGCACGGTGTAATCCCAGCCGAGGTCGATCTCGTCGACGGTCGCGCCGAGACGCTTCAGCGTGCGCACCGCTTCCCGGGTGTTCTTCCGTACGTCCGCGGCCACCGCGAAATAGCCGAGGTTCATCGAGAACGCGATCTTCATGCCGCGGATGCCCGGCCAGGCGAGCGGCAGTTCGACCCGCTCGCGCAGCGAACAGATGTCGGCGACGTGCTGTCCCGACATCACGTTCTGCATCAGCGCCGCATCGGCGACGCTGCGCGTCAGCGGTCCATAGTGCAGCAGGGTTTCTAGGGGATGTTCGAGATCGAGCGGATTGCGCCCGAACGGCGGCTTGTATCCGAACACGCCGTTGATGGCAGCAGGGATCCGGACCGAGCCGCCGCCGTCGGTGCCGTCCGCTATCGTCGTCATGCCGGCCGCGATGGCGGCGCCCGCACCGCCGGAGGAACCGCCACAGCTATACGCCGGATTCCACGGGTTGCGGGACACGCCCCACAGCGGACTTCGGGTGATGCCGTCGTGGGCGAGCTCGGGTGTCGTCGTACGTGACAACAGAATCGCACCGGCCTTGAACAGCCGCTCGACGGTCGGCGCGGAATGCGCCGGCCGATAGTGTTCGAACGCGTACGACCCGAAGGTCGTGATTTCACCCTTCACCGGATGAAAATCCTTGATGGCGACGGGGATGCCTTCGAGCGGCCGGAGATTCGCGCCGCGCGGCTTCGCGTAACGCGCCTCCGCCGTCCGCGCGGCGGCGAGCGCCGTGTCGCGCTTCAGTTCCGTCAGCACGTTGAGCGTCGGATTCAAGGCCTCCGATCGTGCGATCAGCGCGTGCGTCAGTTCGACCGGCGAGAGTTCGCGCGCGCGGAACTTTGCGAGCGCCTCTGTGGCGCTGAGGTAACAGAGATCCAGATCGACCCGGGACGTCGCCATGTCTTTGCCTCCGTTGTCAGTGCGGTCAGCGTGGCAGGCAAGCGACCATCCGACAAGCAGCGGTCAGGGAGTCGGATAAAAAACGGCCTCCTGGGAGGCCGTCGAGAGGAGTCGACTGGCGACCCGGTCGCACCCGCACGGGCGCGACCGGGTCGTGGCGCAGGATCAGGCGCCCATCTTGGCGAGGGACTTCGCCTGCCAGCCACCGAGTTGCTGATCGCGAATCGTCTCGCGATCGTCGATGTGGGAGTTGGTGACGAAACGCGGCTTGAAGATGCGCACGAGCAGCGGGATCAGCGTGATGGCGCCGACCATGTTGCTGAACAGCAGCAGACACAGCAGCAGCGACATTTCGCTGTTGAAGCGCAGCGACGAGCCCGGAATCCAGTAGATGATGCCGGCGAAAATCGTCACCGCGGTGAAGAGAATCGCTGCACCGGTGGTGCGCATCGACGTCACGATGGCGTCGACGAGCGTGCGGTGACGCGCTTCTTCCTTCAAACGGTCGAGCATGTAAATCGCGTAGTCGACACCGACGCCGATACCTACCGCCGTCACCGGCAGCGTGTTCACGTTGAGGCCGATGTCACGCATCGTCATGAACGCGCGGTTCGTCATCACACAGAGCACCAGCAGGCCGAACACCATGAAGCCGGCGACCAGCGAGCGGTAGGCCACGGTGATCGCGAGCGTCACCGCGCCGATGATCGCCGCCGTCGTCTTGAGGTCCGAAATCTCGGTTTCCTCGTTGGCGGCGGCAGTGGTGCCGATGATGCCGCCGGCGAAGCGCGGCGTCACACCTTCCATCGGATGATCGGCGAGCCAGGCCTTCGCCTTCTCGACCGCTTCGTGCACCGTGCGACCGGTCGCGTCCTTGTAGAAGATCACGAAGTTCGCCGTCTTGCCCTCGAGATCCATGTACTCGAGGATCACGCCCGGCATCGACGCACCCGCTTCGTACATGAACAGCGTATTGCCGATGTCCTTCTGAGAAGTCGGGATGATCGACCAGCGCGGATCGTCGTAGTGGTACAGGCGGTTGATCGAACGCACCAACTGCGGAATGTCACGCGTGCCGCCGAAGTTGAAGGTGTCCGCCATGTAGCGGCCGAACTCCTGCATCGTCGCGACGACCTTCGGATCCTTCATCCGGTGCGCCTCGTCACCTTCGAAGTAGATGCTGAACTGGTTCGCGCCGGCGAACTTGTCCGCGATCTTCGCCGCCGAGATGTTGTACTCGGAATCCGGGAAGAGAATCGGCGAACCTGGCTTGCTTTCGCCGATCTGCACGTGCCAGCCGAAATAGAACGCCCAGGTCGTCAGGATCAGGGCGCCGCCCATGATGACGACCGATGCCTTCGGTCCGACCAGGAACACACCCAGGTTGTGCATGACGCGCGACGGCAGGTGCTTGTGCTCTTCCTGGATGGAGACCTTCGGCTTCGGCAGAATCGACATGACGAGTGGGACGAGCACCGCCACCGTGACGAGATTGCTGGCGCCCCAGAACGCGCAGTACATGCCGAGCTTGGCGATCATCGGCATCGAGGAGATCGTCAGCACCAGCAGCGCGAACGCGTCGGCGAGGATGCCGAGCGTCGCCGGCAGCAGCAACTCGCCCATCGCGGTTCGCACCGCCGCTTCCTGTTCGCGCCCGAGGCGGATTTCATCGTAATAGCGCTCCATCATCTGCACGCAATGCGAGGCCGTGCGCGCGGAGATGAGGATCGGCACCACGAGAATCAGCGGGTCGAGGTTGAAGCCCATCCAGCCGACGAAGCCGAGGCCCCAGATCGCGGACAGGAAGGTGCCGAGCGCCGGCACCACCACACCCACCATCGAGCTGAAATGGAAGTACAGGAGTGCGACCATCACCGCCCCGGTGACGCCGAAGATGACCTTCAATTCCTTTGAGTAGTAATAGATCCAGCCCTTCAGCATCGGCTCGCCGGCGATATACAGCCGCGTCTTGCCGTCCTTCTCGACCTCCGCCTTCATCTCCATCAGGCGGGTGTGAATGACGGTGTAGTTCAGACGCTCTTCGTCAAAGCCGGCGAGGATCAGCGCCGAACGGCCGTCGGTCGAGATGTAGGTGCCGTAGACGATATCGTTGTTGAACGATTCTTCACGCAACTGCTTGAGTGCTTCCGGCGACGTCGGAATGTCCTTCGGCAACACCGGCTCCGATTTGATCAGACCGCCGCCGGTGGTGCGGATACGGCGGATCTTCGGATGCGCGATGCTCGCCACCTGGTAGTGGTTCACGCCCTGGATCAAGTCGACCTCGTCGGTGAGGTATTTGATCTTCTTCAGCGTGTCGGTGGTGAAAATGTCTTCATTCGGATCGGTCGTCTCGAGCGCCATCGTCACGACGTTCGCACCACCGAAGGTCTGCTTCATGCGGTTGTAGTTCTTGATGTAGTCATGCTCCGCGGGAAGCAGGTCCGCGAAACGCGAGTAGACCTCGATCTTCGGGATATGCAATGCCAGCAGGATCGTCGGCACGCAGATGATCAGAAACGACATCCATTTCCGATCCATCAGCCAGTTCGCGATGGCAGCGCCTCGCGTTTCTCTCGCCTTGTCGTCGTCACTACTCATGTTTGGTCCACTCTTGCGGTTGTAGTAGTCGTCGTCGGAATTCCCGTC
>JADZCB010000298.1 GCA_020851775.1 Gammaproteobacteria bacterium | reverse complement strand
GAGCTTACCGCAAGCCGGCAGCTTCGTGCTCCGGACGCCGGCGCCGCGTAGACGGCCCGTGTCGGCGCCCAAACGCGCGATTGTCGGAGACTCCCCGGCTTGCTCGGCCTCGACATGGGCGACACCAGCACCGATGTCGCGCTCGTCGACGACGGCAGGCTGCCGGTGATGCGCGGATGGTTCATCGAGTACGGGCATCCGGCCTCCTTCCCCAACATCGACAAGGGCCCGAGGCCTATGCCTCGGCGGCGACGCCGGGTTTTGTGTCCGCGTCGGTACTGTTCGCGGAACCTATCCCCGCCACTGCCCCGCTCGTCCTGCTGGCGAGTGGAATGGCGGCACTCGGGGGGCTCGCGCGGGACCGGCGTCCTTGCCACGTCCGAACCCGGCCCGGACAATGCCGGCCCATGAATGAACGTGTCGAACGACTCCCGGTGCGGTCCGACAGGTCTCGCCACGAAGCCGGCAAGCTGCAACAGCGGCTGCGCCGCAACGTCGGCAAGGCGATCGCCGACTTCAACATGATCGAGGACGGCGACCGCGTGATGGTCTGCCTGTCGGGCGGCAAGGATTCCTATGCGCTGCTCGACATCCTGCTGAGTCTGCGCAAGAAGGCGCCGATCGACTTCGAGATAATCGCGGTCAATCTCGATCAGAAGCAGCCCGGTTTCCCCGCGCATGTGCTGCCGGATTACCTCTCCTCGATCGGCGTGCCCTTCCACATCCTCGAACAGGACACCTACAGCGTCGTGCAACGCGTCGTGCCGGAAGGCAAGACGCTGTGCAGCCTGTGTTCGCGGCTGCGTCGTGGCAGTCTCTACACGTTCGCGAAGGCGCAGCGCATGACGAAGATCGCGCTCGGTCACCATCGCGACGACATCGTCGAAACGCTGTTTCTCAACATGTTCTTCGGCTCGAAGCTGAAGGCGATGCCGCCGAAGCTCCAGTCCGACGACGGTGAGCACATCGTCATCCGCCCGCTCGCCTACTGCCGCGAGCGGGATCTCGAGGCGTACGCCGAGGCGCGCGCATTCCCGATCATCCCGTGCAATCTGTGCGGCAGCCAGGACCACCTGCAGCGCAAACAGATCAAGCAGATGCTCGCCGACTGGGAGCGGCAGCATCCCGGGCGCGTCGAAAACGTGTTCCGCAGCCTGCAGCACGTGACGCTCTCGCACCTCGCCGATCCCGCGCAATTCGATTTCGCGAACCTCGGTGCACGCGAGGGTGCGCGCCGGGCGAGCGCCGTGCAGTGGTTGCTCGACGGCGAGTGAGCGCACCCGCCCCGTAGGCTGGGCTGACAAAGGAAGCCCAGCGTTCGGCGCCCGATGTCAGGCTTCCTGCGTCGGCCCAGGCAGCGAACTACGCGCCCTCCATCGCGCGCAGCTCCCGCCGCAGGATCTTGCCGATGTTCGACTTCGGCAGCCCGGTCGTGAAGGTCACGCTGCGCGGCACCTTGTATCCGGTCAACTGTGCGCGGCAATGGGCGAGGAGATCGGCTTCGGTGAGCGAGGCATCGTTGACGACGACATAGGCCTTCACCGCCTCCCCCGAGCGGACATCGGGCACGCCGACGACGGCGCATTCGACGACGGCCGGATGGCTCGCGAGCACGTTTTCGACTTCGGTCGGATAGACGTTGAACCCGGACACGAGGATCAGGTCCTTCTTGCGATCGACGATCTCGAATTCGCCATCCTCGCGCATCACGGCGATGTCACCGGTCTTCAGCCAGCCGTCCGGCGTCAGCGTCGCGGCGGTGTCTGCCGCGCGCTGCCAGTAACCGCGCATCAGCTGCGGTCCGCGCGCCCACAGCTCGCCCGGCGAGCCGGGCGGCAGCACACGGCCGTCGTCGTCGCGGATCTCGCATTCGGTCGACGGCAGCGGCAGGCCGATCGTGCCAGTGAAACGCGCGATGTCGAGCAGGTTCGCGGTCAGCACGCCGCTCGCTTCGGTCAAGCCATAACCTTCAATGATCGGTGTGCCGGTCAGCGCGTGCCAGCGCTCGGCCACGCTGTCGTGGACGGCCGCGCCACCGCCCGCCGTCGTGCGCAGATGCGTGAAGTCGAGTGCCCGGAAGCCCGGGTGCGCCAGCAGTGCGTTGAACAGCGTGTTGACGCCGGCGAAATTGGTGAACGGCACACGCGCGAGTTCGCGCACGAAGCGACCGATGTCGCGCGGGTCGGTGATGAGATAGTTCATGCTGCCGGTCAACAATGCCGACAGACAGTTCAACGACAGCGCGAACACGTGATACAGCGGCAGCGCCGTGATCGTGATGCCTTCTCCCGGCCGCACCTGTCGCTGCATCCAGACGCTGTTTTGCAGCGCATTGGCGAGCATCGAGCGATGGGTCAGCATCGCACCCTTCGATATGCCGGTGGTGCCCCCGGTGTACTGCAGGAAGGCCAGGTGATCCGGTGTCAATGCCACCGGCCGAACCATCATGCGACGCCCTTCTCTCAAGACCTCGCGCATGTCCGTGGCCTGCGGCAGCGTCAGGCGTGATCGTCCGCGCGCCGCGACGTAGTCGTAGACCATGCGCTTCAACG
>JADZCB010000297.1 GCA_020851775.1 Gammaproteobacteria bacterium | reverse complement strand
GATGGTGAGCCCGAGGCCGGTGCCGCCGAACAGACGCGTCGCCGAACCATCGGCCTGGGCAAAGGCATCGAAGATCCTGGCCTGGAGTTCCGGTTTGATCCCGATCCCGGTGTCCCGGATCTCGAAGCGCAGGAGCTGACGACCGTCGGGCGCCTCGCCGGCATGCGGTATCACGCGCACGCTGACTTCGCCGCGCTGCGTGAATTTCAGCGCATTGCCAATCAGGTTCGTCAGCACCTGGCGCAAGCGGTCCGGATCGCCCCGGTAGACGGCGTGGGCGTCAGGCGGGAACACGCAGATGAAATCGACCTCGGCGCGATGTGCGCGCTCTGCGAACATCACGCCGACGTCTTCGATGAGCTGGCGCAGATCGAACACCATCGACTGCAATTCGAGCTTGCCCGCCTCGATTTTCGAGAAATCGAGGATGTCGTTGATGATCGACAGCAGCGCATCACCGGAACGGTGAATCGTCCGCGCGAAATGACGCTGCTTGCGATTCAGATCGGTATTCAGCAGCAGTTCCGTCATGCCGAGCACGCCGTTCATCGGCGTGCGGATTTCGTGACTCATGTTGGCCAGGAACTCGGCCTTCGCGGCCGCTGCCTGCTCGGCCTGCTCCTTGGCGGCGACGAGATTCGTCTCGACCGTCTTCTGCGCTTCGAGTTGTTCGGCGAGCCGGCGATTGAGGCGGTCGCTCAAGCGCTTTGCCTCGGCCGCGTCGGCGAGGAGCTGCTCGTTCACGTACTGGTTCCAGTACGCCATTTCGTGACTGCGGTGGGTGAGCCGCGCGTAGAAAGCCAGCAGCACGAGATAGAGCAGCGTGCCGCCGACCACCGGCCAGCTCGATGACTGCGCGTGCAGCAGCGCCGGTGGCAGCGTCGGCAGGAGGATCAGGCACAGCACGATCCAGGTCGGACGCAAGGCGAGGGAAAAGCCCGGGACACAGGTTGCCGCGAGCGCGACGATCACCATGCGCACGAAAAGCTGGTGCTCGACGTCGTTCACTTGCGGCAGCAGCGTGCCGGCCGAGCCCCAGAACGCACCGAGCAGCACGTAGATGATCGTGAACGTTCTGTAATGGCGGGCGTAGCTATGTTCGTCGGTCGGCGCCGATTTCCAGCGCCGCAGATGCGTGATCAGGGCGGTGTTCAGCAGCAGCATCGCCGCGACCCACACCGTGACCGCCGATGTTGGCAGGTCGTCGCGGACGATGAGCGCGAAGAGCAGGCTCGCGATCACATTGGCGGCAGCGCCGGCGACGCCGCTGTCGGCGAGATGGTCGATGTTCGCGGCGCGCCACTTCGCGAGATACCCGGTGCGCAGGTGCTGGTCCATCGGCATGCCTTGCGGGCCGGCTTCCTGCCACAGCAGGCGGAGTCGTTCGAACGGATTCATCGACATGTCTGCGGCCGTCAATCCGTCGCCGGTACGGCGCGCAGTCTGCGTCCGCGCACCCAGGTGAGGAATTCGGACGCCGGCAACGGCTTGCTGAACAGATAGCCCTGGACCTCGTCGCAACCATGGGCACGCAGAAACTCGAGCTGATGATCGAGTTCGACGCCTTCGGCGACCACGCCCAGGCGCAGGCTGTGGGCCATCGCGATGACGGCCTCGACGATCGCGGCATCATCCGAGTCCTCGCGCAATTCGCGGATGAAGGACTGGTCGATCTTCAACACATCGAGCGGCAGGCGCTTCAGATAATTCAGCGACGAATAGCCGGTGCCGAAATCGTCGACGGCGAGGCTGAGGCCGAGATCGCGCAGATTGCGCAGCATCGTCTGGGCGGCGCCGGCGTCTTCCATCAGCAGGCTTTCGGTCAGTTCGAGCTGGAGCCGGCCCGGATCGACCCCGGTGTCGCACAGGATGCGCGCAATCGTCGTCGGCAGATTGCGTTCGCGGAACTGCGCGGCCGACAGATTCACCGCACAACACAGGTTCCCGAGGCCGCGTCGGCGCCAGTCCGCGAGCTGACGGCACGCCTCGCGCATGATCCATTCGCCGAGTGGCAGGATCAGGCCGGATTCTTCGGCGATTGGAATGAACTCCGCCGGTGCGATGCGGCCGAGGGTCGGATGCTGCCAGCGCACCAGCGCTTCCATGCCGACCAGCTCGCCGGTGTCGACGCGCAGTTTCGGCTGATAGTGCAGGCTCATCTGATTGCTGCCGATCGCCTGGCGCAGATTGGTTTCCATCGTCAGCCGCGCCTGGGCCCTGGCGTTGAGCTGCGGGTTGTAGAACTCGGCGCAGTCGCGCCCCTTGCGCTTGGCGTGCGCGAGCGCGAGTTCCGCATGTCGCAACAGCATGTCCGGCGTAGCGCCATCGGCGGGATGAATCGACATGCCGATGCTGCCGGTGATGAAGAATTCATGCGCGCCGATCGTGAACGGCCGCTGCATCGATTCACGGATGCGCTGCGCGACGTGTTCCACGTCGGACGTGGCGACGATGCCGGGCAGCAGGATGCAGTACTCGTCGCCGCCGCTGCGGGCGACGAGATCGGGGCAGTCGTGACGCCGGCCCGGCAGTCCGGGTCCGGCGATGCTCGCGCGCACGCAGCCGGCGAGGCGGCGGCCGATCGCGGCGAGCAGATCGTTGCCCGTGTCGTGCCCGAAGTTGTCGTTGACCCGCTGGAAATGATCGAGATCGATGCAGAGCACGGCGACGCCGTCGCCGGTCTGATCGGCATCGCGGATCAGATCGCCGAGCACCTGTTCGATCATCACGCGGTTCGGCAGGCCCGTGATCCGGTCGTAATAGGCCAGACGATGAATCTTCTGTTCGGCGCGACGCCGCTCGGTGATGTCCTGGAAGGTGCCGACGATCCGGATGCGCTCTTCGCTGGTCTCGAGTACGGTGTGCTGGACGATTGTGCGCAGCACCTGATCGGCACCGGCGATCTGGAATTCGACCGGCGCGAGCGGGATGCAATCGTCCGCGACGGTCAGCGAGCGCCGCACGGCGTCGCGTGATCCGGGTTCGAGGCGCACCAGCAGATCGTCGAGATGCGTGATC
>JADZCB010000296.1 GCA_020851775.1 Gammaproteobacteria bacterium | reverse complement strand
GACCGATGAACGTGTCGCCGTGCGACGCAGGCGCCGCCGTGCTCGCCAACCGTGCCGGCGGCAGATCTTGATCGGCGGCCAGTCGCTCCGCCAGGGCCCGGCCTTCGGCGTACCGCCGCTGAAAGTCCGGCTCGGCTTCCAGCACGCGACAGGCAGCGAGAAGTTCCGCGCGAACATCACCGCGGATCGTCTGCTCGGCCATACCGAACAGGCAGTGCTCCTCTTTGTCGATATGCCGGCGCAGGACCGCGGCGAGTTCCCCACCACTGGCGAGCAGCCTGTTCAGCGCCGTCGGATCGCCGCTCTCCGCCGCCGCGGCCTGCGTCGCCATCTCCAGCGTCAGCGCGCGCAAGTGGGCGTGCTCCGCGGTGACTTGCGTGATCGGGCTGTCCGCCGTCTCCGCGTCCACCCGCGCCAGCGTCGCGAACAGCAGATCTTCTTCCTTGCGATGATGGCAGCCGTCGGCGAACTCGCGCAGGAAGGCGACGTACGCCGCGCACTTGCCGGGGGTCGCGGCGCCGGCCCGGCGCCACTGCCCGAGTGCAAGCTCGAGGCTGTCGAGCACCCGCAGGATCAGTCTGTGTTCGTCGCGCAGCGAGAGGGTCGTGTGCAGCATGTGCGTGCTTTCGTCAACGTTCGAGCGTAATGAAACTGTAGTCGTATCCGCCCTCGCCGCGATGCGCTTCGCGCGCGGTTTCCCGCCAGGCACTGCGATCGAAGTCGGGGAAGCGCACGTCGCCATCGACGGCGGCATGCACTTCGGTCAGGAACAACCGCGTGCATCGCGGCAGGGCAGCGGCATAGACGGCGGCGCCACCGACGATCATCACCTCGGGCACGGCGCCGGCCGCCGCGAGCGCGGCGTCGAGATCGCGCACGACGATCGCGCCATCGGCGGCACACCCGGGATCGCGCGAAATGACGATGTTGAGTCGCCCGGGCAGCACCCGCCCGATCGACGCATGCGTGCGGCGACCCATGACGATCGGATGCCCCCAGGTGATCGCGCGGAAATGGCGCAGATCCGCCGGCAGATGCCACGGCAGTCCACCGTCGCGGCCGATGACCCCGTTCGTCGCGACGGCGACGACGATGTTCAGTCGCGGTTGCATCGCGTCGATCCGTCAGATCGCGATCGGCGCGGCGATCGCCGGGTGCGGATCGTAGCCCTCGATCGCGAAGTCCTCGTAGCGGAAATCGAAGATCGAGCGCACGTCGGGATTGAGGACGAGCCGCGGCAGCGGCCGCGGTGTGCGCGTCAACTGCAGCCGCGCCTGATCGAGATGATTGAGATAGAGATGCGCGTCGCCGAGCGTATGCACGAAGTCGCCGGGCGCATAGCCACAGACCTGGGCGATCAGGTGCGTCAGCAGCGCGTAGGACGCGATGTTGAACGGCACGCCGAGAAAGACGTCCGCACTGCGCTGGTAGAGCTGGCACGACAGCCTGCCGTCGGCGACATGGAACTGGAACAGCACGTGACACGGTGCGAGCGCCATCGCGTCGATCTCGCCGACATTCCACGCGCTGACGAGATGCCGGCGCGAATCGGGATCGCGCTGGAGCCGCGTGACGAGTTCGGCGATCTGATCGACGATCCGCCCGTCACGCGTGCGCCAGCGTCGCCACTGCACGCCATAGACGGGGCCGAGTTCGCCCTGCGCGTCGGCCCATTCGTCCCAGATCGTGACACCGTGTTCGCGCAGATAGCCGACGTTCGACTCCCCGCGCAGGAACCACAGCAGCTCATGGATGATCGAGCGCAGATGCAGCTTCTTCGTCGTCACCAGCGGCAGGCCGGCGCCGAGATCGAAGCGCATCTGGTAGCCGAACACGCTCAGCGTGCCAGTGCCGGTGCGATCGGCCTTGCGGCTGCCGTGATCGAGGATGTGCTGCATCAGATCGAGGTAGTTGCGCATACGGAATCCGTCAGCGGAGAGGAGCCGGCTGCGCCGCGCGCGTGGCAAAAACGAGAATGGCGAGCCCGGCGAGAATCATCGGCAACGACAGTACCTGCCCCATCGTCAGCCAGCCGCCCCACAGATACCCGAGCTGGGCATCGGGCTCGCGCACGAATTCGACCGCGCTGCGACACACGCCGTAGCCGAGCAGAAAACTGCCGGCGATGACACCGCGGCGCGGCGCCCGGGCATGGAGCCAGTTCAGCACGATGAACAGCACGACGCCTTCGAGCAGTGCCTCGTAGAGCTGCGACGGATGGCGTGGCACGCCACCGGCGGCGGGCGTCGTGAACAACACCGCCCACGGCAGATTGCTCGGCGCCCCCCACAGCTCCTGGTTGACGAAGTTCGCGAGCCGGCCGAGACCGAGTCCGATCGGGACGGCCGGCAGCACGAAATCGGCGACGGCGAGGAAAGGCTTGCCGCTGCGGCGTGCGAACAACGCCATCGCGACGATGACGCCCAGCGTCCCCCCGTGGAAGGACATGCCGCCGCGCCACACGGCGAGCAGTTCGGCCGGGTTCGCGAGCCAGGCGTCGAAGCCGTAGAACAGGCCATAGCCGAGGCGGCCGCCCAGCACGGCGCCGAGCGCGGCATAGAAGACGAGATCCGACACTTCGGCCTGCGTCCATCCCCGCGCGGCGCCCTGCCCCGCGCGCCGATGCAACAGCCACCACGCGAGGCCGATGCCGACGACGTAGGACAGACCGTACCAGCGTATCGCGAGCGGTCCGAGTTCGATCGCGACGGGATCGAGGGCGGGAAACTGAATCATCGGCGCAGTCTAATTAACCGGGCGCAAATATACTCCCCGCCGGCGGCGCGAGTCGGGTCGGCGAGCCGTGGCGCTTAGCAGGCTGGTGAAAAACGTAGCGAGCGAAGGCAGTTTGCGTTCCGCCGGCGCGCAGGAACCGCAGCGTATACGGAAATACGTGAGGATTCCGAGCACCGCCGGGACGCAAAATGTCGAGCGCAGTAGGTTTTCACCAGCCTGCCAGGGCCCGTGGCCGGTCTGCCGGGCGCTGCGCCCGGACGGTATAGTGCCGCGCCGGACCCGGCCGCCCCTGCCAGCACGGAGAATGCCGTTTATGCGTGTCACCCA
Organism: Gammaproteobacteria bacterium; assembly: GCA_020851775.1. Lineage (GTDB taxonomy): Bacteria > Pseudomonadota > Gammaproteobacteria. The sequence continues at coordinate 14,346 of JADZCB010000296.1, read as the reverse complement.
GGCTCTGCTGCGCAATGCCCAGCAACGTCCCCTCGCGCTCGCCACCGCCTGTGCGGATCGACGCCGCAACTGGCGCGAGTTCAGCGACCGCGTGGCCCGCTACGCGCAGGTGCTGCGGACACTCGGTGTCGGCGACGGTGATCGTGTCGCGATCGTCGCGCTGAATTCCGATCACTACCTCGAGACATTCTATGCCGTGCCCTGGGCCGGCGGGATCATCGTGCCGATCAATACGCGCTGGTCGCAGCACGAAATCGCCTATGCACTGGCCGATGCCGGCGCACGGATCCTGATCGTCGACGATTCCTTCCTGGCACTCGGGCGCGATCTCGTCACCGGCACCGGCATGCGGCTCGCCGTGCTCGGCGCTGCACCGTCCACCGACGGCGCCGCGCTCGAGCCGTTGATCGCCACCGCGGCGCCCCGCGCCGAAGCCGGCCGGGGCGGTGACGACGTGTCCGGCATCTTCTACACCGGCGGGACCACCGGCCGTGCGAAGGGTGTGATGCTGACGCATGCCAATCACGTCACGAACAGTCTGCAACTCGCCACGATGATACGGGCGCCGGAAGCATTGTCGTACCTGCACGCGGCACCGATGTTCCACATCGCCGACGCGCTGTGCGTGTACATGGTGACGGCACTCGGCGGCACGCACCACGTGATTCCGCGCTTCGAACCCGCCGCCTGTGCGACGGCCCTCGAGAACCATCGCGTGACCGACATCCTGCTCGTGCCGACGATGATCCAGATGCTGCTCGAACACCTCGCCGGGCACAGCCACGACCTGCAATGCCTGGCGCGGCTGTATTACGGCGCCTCACCGATTCCGGAATCGACGCTGTTGCGACTCTTCGACGCACTGCCCGACTGCGCGCCGATCCAGCTTTACGGTCAGACCGAAGCGGCGCCGATGCTGACGGTGCTCGAAGGCAGGTACCACGTGAAGGACGGGCCCGACGCCGGCCGGCTGCGATCGGCGGGGCGAACGATCCCGTGCGTCGAATTGAAAATCGTCGATGAGCACGATCGGGAAGTGCCACGCGGCAGCGTCGGCGAAATCGTCGCGCGCGGACCGAACATCATGCCCGGCTACTGGCAGAATCCCGCGCAGACGGCGCAGACATTGCGCGGCGGCTGGCTACACACCGGCGACGCGGCGTACATGGACGACGACGGCTTCATCTACATCAGCGATCGTCTCAAGGACATGATCATCAGCGGCGGCGAGAACGTCTATTCGACCGAGGTCGAAAACGCGCTCTACCAGCACCCATCGGTCGCGCAGTGTGCCGTCATCGGCGTGCCGGACGCGCACTGGGGTGAACGCGTGCACGCGATCGTCGTGCCGAAACCCAGCGCGGCGCGTGATGCCGACGCGCTGATCGCACATTGCCGTGCGTCGATCGCGGACTTCAAATGTCCACGCTCGATCGACTTCCGCGACGAACCGCTGCCGCTGTCGGGGGCCGGCAAGATCCTGAAGACGGTGCTGCGCGAGCCCTACTGGGAAGGTCGCGATCGCGCCGTCAATTGATGCTGCCGGAGATCTACGCCGGCGCCGCCTCGAGCAGTTCCGACACCACACGCAGCATCGTCTGTGCCTCGACCGGCTTGCGCAGGAAGCGGCGTACGCCCGACGCACGTGCGCCGCGCAGATCGACCACGTCGCTGAAGCCCGTGCACAGGACGGCCGGCAGGTCGCTGCGGATCGCGCGCACCGCTTTCACGAGCGCGACGCCGGACAGCCGCGGCATCGTCTGATCGGTGACGACGAGATCGAAGCGCCGCGGTTGATCGCGCACCAGCTCGAGCGCGGCCTGCCCGTCGCCCGCCAGCACGACGGTGTGACCCTGCGTTTCGAGCAATTCGCGCAGGAACGCCGCGATCATCGGTTCGTCGTCGACGATCAGGATGCAACCCCGACGGACTGACGTACGGTGAAGCGGCGCAGCGGACGGTACCCCCGGCAGCTCGTCGAGCCCGGCCGGGGCCGACGGCAGCAGCAGGTGGAAGGCGGTGCCGACGCCCGGCGTCGAATCGACGCGCACGTGGCCACCGGCCCGGTGCACGACACCGTGCACGACCGCGAGCCCCATGCCGGTGCCCTTGCCGACTTCCTTGGTCGTGAAGTACGGATCGAACACCCGCTTCAGCAGGGCTTCGTCCATGCCGCACCCCGTGTCGCGGCAGACGATGTCGACGAACTCGCCGGCGATCACGCCGTGACAGGTCGAGCAGATCTCGCGCGTGTAGTGTGCAGTCGACACCGTGATCTCGAGGCGTCCCGACTCACCCATCGCGTCACGTGCGTTGACGGCGAGATTGACCAGCACCTGATGCAGATCGGTCGCGCCGAGGTGGACGCGCGGCACGTCCGCGGCGACGTCGACGGCGAGCGTGATACCGGACGGGATCACCGAGGCGAGCAGCGTCGCGACTTCGCGCACCAGGGCCGCGACATCCATCGAGGCGCCGCTTTCACGCGGGGTGTGGCGGCTGAACGCGAGCATCTTGGCGATCAGATCGCGGGCGCGTTCGCCGGCCGTGATCACCGCGACGAGATATTCCGCGAGTTTCGCGTTGTCGGCGCCGAAACGGCCATGCGCCAGTGTCGCATAGCCGAGGATGCTCGCGAGGATGTTGTTGAAGTCGTGTGCGATACCGCCAGTGAGCTGGCCCAGCGCTTCCATCTTCTGCGCCTGCTGGAGCTGAGCCTGCAGACGATCATGTTCCTGGCTCGCGGCGTACCGCTCGGTGATGTCCTCGATCGAGCCGACGAAGCCGGTCAGGGCGCCGGCTACGCGCACCGCATGCGCACGCCCGCGCACGTAGCGGATGTCGTCGCTGCCGGGCTGCAGCCTGAATTCGGTGTCGAGGAACTCGACCTGCCCGCGCAGCAACGTCTTCCAGCCCAGGCGTACGCGCTGCGCATCGTCGGGATGGACCCGCTGTTGCCAGCCGTCCGCGCCGGCGTCCCGTGCCGTCATCGCGTAGAGCCGCTCGGCCGGCGGGTTCGCATAGACGACATGTCCCTGTGGATCGCACAGATAGATGCCGACCGGCGCGTTTTCGACCAGCACGCGAAAGCGTGCTTCGCTCGCCATGCGCTCGGCCTCGGCGCGCTTGTGCTCGGCGATGTCCAAATGGATACCGAGCATCCGCGTCGCGCGTCCCCGGGCATCACGCGCTGCGACCTGGCCGCGCGACAGCACCCACCGCCAGTCGCAGTTGGCATCGCGCAACCGGATTTCGGCGGCGAAGACCGGCGCCTCGCCGGTCAGATGGGCCCGCGTCGCCGCGTACACCCGCGGAATGTCCTCGGGATGGGTGATCGCGACGAGATCCGAGAGCGCCTGCAGGTGAGCCGGTTCGTAGCCGAGCATCTGCGCGAGACGTGCGTCCGAGTCGACACGGTCCGTGACCATGTCCCAGTCCCAGATCCCGAGCGCCGCCGATTCGACGACCAGTCGCAACCGTTCTTCCTGCTCGCGCACGCGCTCTTCGGCCCTGCGTTGCTCGTCGATGTTCAGATGCATGCCCATCATCCGCAGCGCGCGGCCGGTCGCGTCGCGCGCCGTCACCTGGCCTTGCGTGCGCAGCCAAACCCAGCCGCGTTGGGTCCGCCACCGGGCGATCGCGGTGAAGGCGGGCTCGCGCCCCGCGCGGCAGTCGCGCGAGGCACTGACGAACGGCGGACGATCGTCGGGATGAACGAGGTCGAACCAGTCGCGCATGGTGTGCAGATCCGCCGCGATCGCGCCGAAATCATCGCGCACGGAGTCGTCGACCTCGAGCTGCCCGCGCGTGAGATCCCAGTCCCAGAACCCGATGCGACCAGCACGCATCGCGAGTGCCAGGCGCTCGCGTTCAGCGGCGAGTGCCTGCTCGGCGTGCTTGCGTTCGGTGATGTCGAGGTGGATGCCCGCCGCACGCAACGGCCGTCCCGTGGCATCCCGCTCGATGACACGGCCGCTGTCGAGCACCCAGATCCAGTTGCCGTCCGAACCGCGCAGACGGACTTCCTCGCTGAACGCGGACGCCTTGTCGTCGATATGACCTTGCAGCGCCGCCTCGACGCGGGCCACGTCATCGGGATGCACCAGACGCCACCAGTCGTCGACGTGCTCGATCGCGGTTGCGGCCTCGTAACCGAGCATCGTTGTCCAACGCTCATTGAGGCGGACACGGCCGCTCGGGATGTCCCAATCCCAGACGCCGAGCCCGGCACCGTCGATCACGAGTTCGAGCCGCTGGTCCGTGTCGCGCAGTTCGCTTTCGGCCCGCTGGCGCAGCAGTTCAGCGGCGGCGCGTTTTGCCGCCATCGCGAGCAGCGCGGCTTCGCCGGTGTCGGCCACAGCCGGTCGATCGCTGAGCGCCCACAGCACGCCGATCGGATCGCCGCGGAGGTCGGTGATTGCGAGCCCACGGTAACTCTCGACACCGGGCAGTCGCGCGAAGGCCGGCACGTCGGGAAAACGGCCGCTCAGATCCTCGGGCACGACATATTCACCTGCCATTGCCATCGCGTGTGCGCAAGGCGATCCGGCAGCCGCGTAATGAAACGGTGCGGCGTGCGCGTTGGCGTCCCAGCACGCAATCGCCTCGAAGGTCCTGCCGTCGGCGCTCAGGCGTGACAACCCAGCCCAGCGCGCGTCGAGGCCGATCGCGAACCCTTGGACCAGGCATGCGAACAAGGCGTCACCGTGTTCCGCGCAGGCGATCAGTTCGAGCCCCTTGCGCAGACGCTCGCGGCTGCTGATGTCGGTCCGGATCGAGATGTACTTGTGCGGCACGCCATGCACGTCGAGCACCGGCAGGATGCTCGACTGCACCCAGTAGTGGCCGCCGTCCTTGCGGCGGTTCTCGAGCACGCCGTGCCATGCACGGCCGGCGCGGATCGTCGACCACAGTTCGCGGTAGAACGCCGTGTCGTGGGCACCGGACTTCACGATGCGGTGATTGCGCCCGCGCAGTTCGTCGGCGCTGTAGCCACTGATCCGACAGAACTTGTCGTTGGCGAACACGATGTCACCGCGGATCGACGTGACCGAGACGATCGCGTGGCTGTCGAGCGCTTCCCGCAGCGACAGCAGCGCGGCGTTGCGCTGTCCGAGTTCCGCTTCGCGCAGCGTCAGCAGTTCGCGGTCGCGCTCGAGGTTCGCCATCGCCGAGTTGAACGCGCCGGCCAGCATGTCCCACGCCGGTTGTCCGAGGGCGTCGAGCCGCACGTCGGGCTCGCCGCTCCCGACCCGCTCGATCGCGGCACGCAACCATGCGACGCGCCGCATGAGCATCCACCGCGACACCAGCCAGACGAGCACGAGCAGTGTCGCGATGCCGAGCAGCACGCCTTCGCCGAGCACGTGCCTCAGATGCGCATACCAGACCGCCACCACCATCGTGACGACGAGTGCTGCGCCGCCGACGAGGCGCAGCGCGACACCTGCCGCAGTGCGCCCGCCCGAGGCGCGAACCTGGCGCACGGCACGAATGCCGGTGCGCCCGTTCAGCGGACGCCGACCGCGCCCGGCGGGGCGTCGAGCGGTGTCTGCGTCCGCCGGATGTCCTCGAACAGTGACTGTCCCAGGTCCTCGGTCATCCCGGGCACTTCACAGCTCGAGGGATCGCGTTCGATCATGTCGAGAAAAATGCGCATGAGTTCGGGATCACGCCAGCCGCGTGCTGCCTCGTCGCGCAGGATGCCGACGACCTTCTGGCGCGGCAACGCAGGCTTGTACGGCCGTGGATAGCTGAGTGCGTCGAAGATGTCGCAAATCTGGAATATGCGCGCGAGCAGCGGTATGTCGTTGCCGGCCAGTGCGTCGGGATAACCCGAGCCGTCCCAGCGCTCGTGATGCGAGCGGATGATCTGGACCGTGAGCCGGAAGCTCTTCAGCGCGCCACACAGGCGCTCGCCGATCACGGTATGCGAGCGCATGACGGCCCACTCCGCGTCGTCGAGCGCGCCGGGCTTGAGCAGGATGCGATCGGGGATCCCGAGCTTGCCGATGTCGTGCAGGACGCCACCGCGGCGCAGGGCGAGCCGCTGCTCGGCGTCGAGACCGAGTTCGTCACCGAAGCGCAGCGCGAGATGCGCGAGCCGCGTGCAGTGATCGCCGGTATCCCCATCCTTGGCCTCGACCATGCGCGCGAGCGCGAACAGCACGGCTTCCGCGCTGTCGAGCTGATCGGTCAGCCGTTTGCGGTTGATTGCAGCATCGACGCGGGCCGTGAATTCGTCGGCGTTGTAGGGCTTGCGGATGAAATCGGTCGCGCCGGCCTTGAGCCCGGCCGGCAGGATTTCGCCGGTGCTGCTGCCGGTGACCATGATGATCGGCAGCATCGCTTCCCCGAGTTCCTCGCGGATGCGCCGGATGACCTCTTCGCCGTCCATCCCGGGCATCCGCTTGTCGAGCACGACGGCATCAAAGTCGTGCTGCGAGATCAAGGCCAGGGCCTCCATGCCATTGCCGGCTTCGATGGTCAGGTAGCGGGGCGGCGCGAGGATCTCGCGCTCCAGCGCCCGCTGCGCCGGTTCGTCGTCTACGATCAGCACGCGAAACGGGGCGGCGGCGTTGTAACGCAATGAATTAGCAGTCGCTGACATGGGCTCGAATCTCGTCTTACTGTGTGTGGCACTGGATTCTCATGACGATCCCGGCGCCGTGCCCCCGGAGACGGCCGCGCGCCGGGCACACGTCCTGGCGCGATGAAATTAAGCCTGTTCACGTTTATCAGCGAATATAGCGTTAAACGTGCCGGTAACTTTATCGTCTTGCCGGTGATGTGCCATGGATCGGATCAAGGAATCGCGCCGTCGGGCCGGCGCCCGCCGCTCGCGCCGCCGTTGACGAGACGCGGGACAGGCCGGACCATCGCGCCGGCATGTCTTTGTTGAGCACTTATCGCAATGCGCTGCCGGTCGGCACCCGCGTCCTCTGGTATCGCATCGAGCGCGTCCTCGGCCAGGGTGCGTTCGGCATTACCTATCTGGCGCACGATGACAACCTGCACCGCGCCGTTGCGATCAAGGAATACCTGCCGGGCCATCTCGCGCGCCGCGAAGCGGATCACGGCATCCAGCCGCTGACGGAGCAACTCGCCGCCGAATACGTCACCGGCCTGCACCGGTTCCTCACCGAAGCGCGCACGCTGGCCCGCTTCGAGCACCCGAACATCGTGCGCGCCCACAACGTGTTCGAACACAACCACACCGCCTACCTGGTGATGCAGCACGAGGAAGGCGAAGGCCTCGACCGCTTGCTGCGCCGGATCGGCCGGCTCGACGAAGCGCAACTGCTGGCGTGGCTGCCGGGGCTCCTGGACGGCCTCGAGACCATCCATGCGCAAGGCTACGTCCATCGGGACATCAAGCCTGCGAACGTGCTGATCCGCACCACCGGCGAACCGGTGCTGCTCGATTTCGGGTCGGCGCGCCACGCGGCGCCCGTGGAGTCGAAGACGCTGACCAACTTCGTGTCGCCCGGCTATGCGCCGATCGAGCAATACGCCGGCAAGAGTGACCAGCAGGGTCCGTGGACCGATATCTACGGCCTCGGCGCGACGCTGTACCGGGCGATGACGGGCCAGGCGCCGCCCGACGCCGTCGAACGCAGCCACGCGCTCGCCCAGCAGGAGAGCGACACCTATCAGTCGTCACGCCTCACGCTGCAGGCCGACTACAGTGCGGGTTTCGTCGCCGCGATCGATCGCGCACTCCGCTTCCGCATCCAGGAACGCCCGCAGGCCATCGCCGAATGGCGGCGGGATTTCGCGCTGCCGGAACCGGCGGTGAGCCCGGGCGTCGTGCCTCGATCGGCGACACTGCAGGTCGATGAGGCAGTGACCCGTCCGGCCAGCACCGGCGCCCCCGCGCCCGCTGCCATGACGGCGCCCGGCACTCTCGTCGTGCCGCGCCGCTCGCTGATCGCCGGCGGCGTACTGCTCGGAGTGCTGACGGTCGGCATCCTGCTGCTCGCGTGGCAGCCGTGGAGCCCGGCGCCCGTGCCGGTCACACCACCGCCGGCCGCGATCCCGGACAACGACCGCCAGCCACTCGACAACGCGGCGCTGACGCTCGCCGCGCGCGTCGCGGACCTGCTCGCGCGTGCCGCGACCGACATCGAAGCGGCGCGCTACACCGAGCCGGCCGGCGCGAACGCCTACGAGAAATACCGCGACGTGCTCGCCCTCGATCCCTCGAACACTGCCGCGCAGGACGGCATCGCCCACCTCGCGCGACGCTATCTCGAGCTCGCGCGACGCGACGTCGAGGCGGGCCGGCTGACACGTGCCGAGCATTACCTCACGCGTGCCGAGGCTCTCGATCCGGGCCAGCTCGAGACGATCGCGACACGCGAAGCGCTGACCCGCCGTCAGGCCGGCATCCCGCCGGAACCGGTGCCGGGGACGCCCGGTCCAAACGCAGGCGTCGTCGCGAAGACGACCACGGGCGGCCGGGCCCCGATCGAGGAACGCACGCCACCACCACCCCGCTGAGCGCGCCTCCGGCGAGGCCGTGCAGGAGCGAGCCCATGCAGAGACGCACGCTGCTGATGTTGCCGATCGGTTTCGTCGTCGGCGTGACCCCGACGCTGGCGGCCCGCTATGTCGCGCCGCCGCGCGGCCGCCTGATGCTCGACGCCGTGCTGACGAACGCGGCACTCGCCGGCGCGCGTCTGCCGATCTATCTCGACAAGACCGGCCGCTACTACCTGGAACTCTATGTCGAAGGTGTGGACGCGACGGCTGCAGTCGTCGCGGCCACGACGCCGCTGTCATTCCATCTCCTGTTCAGCCAGCGCGAGCGGGTCCTGCACGAGGCCGCCGTCGATGTCGTGCTCGCCCCCGGCGAGCGCCACTGCACGCTCGGCTGGATCGAGGCACCCGGACAACTCCCGGCCCGGCGCGAGCTCGCCCTGGTGGTGACGCTCCGCGCGTGGCCTTCGACGCTGGCCGGCATGGCGCTGCGTCTGCAGATCACGCGCAAGCTCGAACTGCCGCCACTGGTGCCGCGCTGACCGCGCACGGAGCGACACCGCCGACCCGTTCGTGGACTCGGTTACGATGGCGCTGCGCTGCGCCGACGAGGTCCTCCGATGAACGCGCCCACCACCGTGTCCGCCAACGTGCCACTGCCCCCTGGCCCGGGTTTCTGGCGCAGCCTCGCCGGCTATCGCCGCAATCCGGCGACTTATTTCACGCAGCTCACGCGCGAATACGGTGACGTGCTGCGCTGGTGCGGGCTGATGGACATCTACCTGCTGAACGATCCGGAAGACGTGCGGCGCGTGATGACCCTGGCCTGGCCGCAGTACCACAAGGACAACATCGATTACCGCATCCTGCGCCTCACGATGGGCAACGGCCTGGTCACGAACGACGGACCCGACTGGGTGCGCCAACGCCGTCTGATGCAGCCGATGTTCCACAACCGCGTCGTCAATGGCTTCGACGGTGCGATCAACACCTGCACCGAGGCCCTCGTCCAGCGCTGGTCGGCGCGCCGAGCGGACGACGCATTCGCGCTGGACCGCGACTTGAGCCGTCTGACCTTCCAGGTCGTCGGCGCCACACTGTTCGGCGCCGACATCGACGCCCACGCCGACGAAGTCGCCGCGATGCTCGAAGTCATGAACGTCAATCCGAAGACGCTTCGCGCGCTGCTGACGCAATGGCCGTGGATCCCGACGCGCGGCAATCGCGAGTTCGCGCGGCATCTCGCGACTCTCGATCGCATCGTCTACGGCCTGATCGAACGGCGGCGCGCGAGCGACGAGGCGCGCAATGATCTGCTCGGTCTGCTGCTCGCCGCGCGCGATGCCGACAGTGGCGAGGCGATGGCGGAGAAGCAGATCCGCGACGAAGTCGTCACGCTGATGCTCGCGGGCCACGAGACATCGTCGACCGCGCTCGGCTGGATTTTCCATCTGCTCGCACAGCACCCGGTGATCGAGCAAGTGCTCGTCGACGAACTCGTGCGCGAGCTCGACGGCCGACCCGCGCAAGCCGGTGATCTCGTGCGCCTGCCGTATCTGAAACAGGTGGTGCAGGAGTCGATGCGGCTCTACCCGCCGGTATGGGGCATGTCGCGTTCGCTCGCGGCGGACTGCGAGTTCGGCGGCTACCGCCTGCCACGCGGCGCCTATGTGGCGATCCTGCCCTACGCGCTGCATCGTCATCCCGCCCACTGGCGCGAGCCCGAGCGCTTCGACCCCGAACGCTTCAGCCCCCAGCGCAGCGCGAAACGGCACGCGTACTGCTATCTGCCGTTCGCCGCCGGGCCGCGCACCTGTATCGGGCTCGGCATGGCGATGCTCGAGATCCAGCTCGTCCTCGCCCGCCTCGTGCCGCTGTTCCGCGTCCGTCCCGTGCCCGGTCATCCGATCGTGCCCCTCGCCTCCGTCACTTACCGTCCCCGTTTCGGGATCCGGGCCACGGTGACGCCGCGGACTCGATAACCACGCGACATTCCGCTGCACCGCTGCCACGCGGGCCACGCCGCCCAGGCGCATGGAACAACCGACCGCGACTCTCTACACTGCGCCCCCATGCTGTCCTTTCGTGATGTCAGCCTGCGGCGTGGCGGGCAGGTGTTGTTTTCGGGTGTCGGTTTCACCGTTCATGCGGGCCAGAAGGTCGGCCTGACGGGCGCGAACGGGGCAGGCAAGTCGAGCCTGTTCGCGCTCATCCGCGGCGAGCTGTCGAGCGACAGCGGGGAAATCGAGCTGCCGGCGGGAATCACGCTCGCCCACGTCGCACAGGAAACGCCGCCAGATCCACGCCCGGCGCTCGACTACGTCCTCGACGGCGATCCCGAACTGCGCACGCTCGAAGCCGCGATTGCGCGCGCGGAAACCGGCGACGGCACGGCGCTCGGCGAACTGCATCTGCGCATGGCCGCGATCGACGGCTACGCGGCGCCGGCCCGCGCCGCGCGGCTGCTGGTCGGACTCGGTTTCGCCGCGGGCGACGAACGCAAGCCGGTCGCCTCGTTCTCCGGCGGCTGGCGCATGCGGCTAAACCTCGCGCGGGCGCTGATGTGCCGCTCGGATCTGCTGCTGCTCGACGAACCGACGAATCATCTCGATCTCGACGCCGTGATCTGGCTCGAACAGTGGCTGCTGTCCTATCCCGGCACGTTGCTCCTGATTTCGCACGACCGCGATTTCCTCGATCACGTCGTCGGGGTGATCGCGCACATCGAGCGCGGCGCCGTGCGCCTCTACACCGGCAACTACAGCGCCTTCGAACACGCGCGTGCCGAACAGCTCGCCGGCCAGCAGGCGGCGTTCGAAAAGCAGCAGCGCGACATCAAGCACATGCAGGCCTTCGTCGAGCGCTTCCGCTACAAGGCGAGCAAGGCGCGGCAGGCGCAGAGCCGCCTGAAGGCGCTCGAACGTCTCGAGACCATTGCACCGGCACACGTCGACTCGCCGTTCAGTTTCGCTTTCCGCCCGCCGTTGAAGCTGCCGCAGCCCCTGCTCGTGCTCGACGGCGTCGCTGCCGGCTACGGTGAACGCCGTGTGCTCGACGGCCTGCGGCTGACGATCACGCCCGGCGATCGCATCGCGCTGCTCGGCGCCAACGGTGCCGGCAAATCGACGCTCATCAAGCTGCTCGCCGGCGAACTGGCGCCGCAGGCCGGTGAACTGCACGGCGCGAACGATCTCGCCGTCGGCTATTTCGCGCAGCATCAGCTCGAACAACTCGACGCCGGCGCGACCGCGCTGACCCATCTGCAGCGGATCGATCCGCGCGGCCGCGAGCAGCAGCAGCGCAATTTCCTCGGCAGCTTCAACTTCGACGGCGACATGCTGACGCGTCCCGTCGGGACGTTCTCGGGGGGCGAGAAGGCGCGACTCGTGCTGGCGCTGCTGATGCACGCGCGGCCGAATCTGCTGCTGCTCGACGAACCGACGAATCACCTCGATCTCGACATGCGCCACGCGCTGACGCTCGCGCTGCAGGACTATGCCGGCGCGCTGATCGTCGTCGCCCACGATCGCCACCTGTTGCGCATGACGGCCGATGACCTGCTGCTCGTCGACGGCGGCAAGGTCACGCCCTGGGACGGCGATCTCGACGACTATGCACGCTGGCTCGCGTCCGGCCGTCGCGATGCCGTCGCGGCGACACCGTCCGCAACCTCCCCTGAACGTCAGCGCGAGAAGCAGCGGCGCCAGCAGGGCGCCCTGCTTCGCGCACAGTTGAAGCCGCTGCGCGATGCAGTCAGGACGGCGGAAGCCGCGCTCGAGGATGCCGAGCGCCAGCGCGTCGCGATCGTGGCCAGGCTCGCCGAGCCCGCGATTTACGAACCGGCGCAGAAGGACGAACTGAAACGCGCGCTCGCCGAGAAGGCCCGCATCGCACAGATGCACACCGCCGCCGAAACGGCGTGGCTCGAACACGCCGCAGCGCTCGAACAGGCCGAACGCGAAGTCGTCGCCTGAGGGCGGCGTCAGCCGGCCGCAGTGCCGTCGAGGGAGTCGACGGGAAGCTCGACGGTGACGGCGAGTCCGCCGAGCGTCGGATCGCGCGCGAAATCGAGCCGGCCCGAATACGCCGCGACGATGTCGGCGACGATGCCGAGCCCGAGCCCGTGCCCCGTGCGCGTTTCGTCGAGACGCGCGCCGCGCGCGAGCGCCAGCGCCACCGCTTCGTCCGCGATGCCCGGACCATCGTCGGCAATGACGATTGCGAGCGGCGGGCCGGGCGTGACGTCGACGCGGACGTGCCGCGCTGCCCATTTGCATGCGTTGTCGAGCAGGTTGCCGAGCAGTTCGTGCAGATCCTCGCGATCGCCATACGCCGGCGGGCGACCATGACGCACGACGTCGATGTGCCTGTCGCGATGGAGCTGGCGCATCGTCGCGCACAGATCGTCCAGATCCTCGTCGAAGCGAAAACGTGCCGCGTTGATCCCGGCACCGGCGAGACGCGCCCGGCGCAGTTCGCGCTCGACGAGGGCGCCGATCCGTGCGGTGCGTTCACGCGCGTCCTGGACGCGCTCGTCGGCGGCCGGCAGTTGCGCCAGATCGTCATCGAGAAGCTGCAGTGGCGTCTTCAGCGCGTGTGCGAGATCGCCGAGCGCGTGCCGTGAATGGGCGAGGCGCCGCGCCAGCGTCGCGAGCAGCCGGTTCACTTCGCGCACGAGCGGCAGGATCTCGCCCGGCACCTGTTCGTCGAGACGCCCGGCACTGCCCTCGTCGAGGGCGCGCAGCGCGGCGCGTACGCGATCGAGCGGTCGCAACGACAAGCCGAGCACGACATGCAGGGCCAGCGCGAGCGCAACCACGAGTGCCGCCGTGTACCCGAGCATCAGCGCCGCGAGCCGCTGTCGGTACGTCGCGACCGGCCCGAGATCGGCAGCCACCGTGATCCCGATCTGATGCGCCTGCTTGACGTAGGCGGCACTGCGTACGAGCAGCGGCTGCCCCTGCGGACCGGCGCGCCGGGTGAAGTCGACGTGGCCGATCGCCGACGGCTCGACGGCGAGACTCTCGTCCCACAGCGAACGCGAGAGGAATTCCGTGCTGCCGGCGCGCACGACGAAGTAATGTCCGGAGAACGGCGTGTCGAATTCAGGTGCCGTACCGACGAGCACCGGCTGTCCCTGTGCGTCGAACTCGACGAGGGCGAGCAGCGCGGCCGCCGCGTCGTCGAGTTGGGCAGCGACGAGATCGTGGGCGAGCGCGTCCAGCAGGCGATTGCCGGCGAACCACAGCACGAGCGAAAAACCGAGCAGACACACGCCGAGCGCGGCATACAGCCGCCCGCGCAACGTCGTCATCGGGCAACCGGCATGAAGACGTAACCCAGACCGCGGCGCGTGTGGATGTGCGACTCACCGATCCGCTCGCGCAGGCGTCGCACATAGACCTCGATCAGATTGCTGTCGCGGTCGAAGTCCTGGTCGTAGACGTGTTCGGTGAGAAAGGTCTTCGACAGCACCTTGCCGGGATTCAGCATGAAACAGCGCAGCAGACGAAACTCGGTCGCCGTCAGTGTCTGCGCCTCGCCACCGGCGACACTGACCGCGCGGCGGTCTTCGTCGAGCACCAGATCGCCGGCGGCGAGTTGCGGGGCCGCCTCGCCGTGCGCGCGGCGCAGGATGGCCTGAAGCCGGGCGAGCATTTCCTCGACGTGAAACGGCTTGCCGAGATAGTCGTCGGCACCGGCCTTCAGGCCGGCGACGCGTTCCTGCCAGCCATCGCGTGCGGTGAGAATCAGCACGGGGGTGCGCATGCCCTGCGCGCGCCAGTTGGCGAGCACCTCGAGACCCGGCCGTTGCGGCAGGCCGAGATCGAGCACGATCAGATCGTAATCGACTTCCAGGCCCTG
>JADZCB010000295.1 GCA_020851775.1 Gammaproteobacteria bacterium | reverse complement strand
GTCACCGCGCGCGCGTACCAGGACGCATCCGGCACGGCGAGGGATGTTGCGGCGAACGACGAGACACCGGCCAAGCCGCAGCCGTCGGGCGACCCGCCGCGCTCGAACTGGTGGCTGCACCGCGGCCCCGACCGCTGGCAGGTGATCGTCAACCCGCCGCAGACGCAGCGCACGATGCTCGCCCGATACCCCGGCTGCACCGTGACCATGACCCCATGATGGCCGCCGCTGAAGTGGCGCCAGACAGCGCACTTGAGCACGACCTCGAGCACCGCTGCGAGAACTGGGGCGCCGCACTGCGCTCACAATGCCACGGCAACGCCTCTAGCGAGCTCGTGGCCGCACGCGACCACGCCCAGCGCGGGGTCTACCTCACCCGCCGCTTCGCCCCGTCCCTGCGCTCGTTTGAGGCCGGTTGGACCAGTCCCCAGTCGGCACACTGGAACGTGCCCGGCGTGACACGCGCCCCCCGCGACGTCGACCTCGCGGACGCGCAGACCATCGAGACCGCCGTGTGCTCCATCGACGCCTACTTCCACGCGATTCTGCGCGGCTGGCACGTGCAGCGGTTCGCCGAACCGGTGTGCCTGCGCCTGGCCGCGAGGGCGGTCGACTGCAAGCGCGGCAAGCTCTCCGGCTGGCAGGCCACCCTTGACATGGCCTACGCGCTGCTGACCGCGGCCCTCGACTTGCCCGCCGGCGTGCACAAGGACCGGGCACGAGCGCGCGTCCTCGCTACCCTCGCGCTTGACAACACCTAAGCGCCGGCCTTACCCTGCGGGCCACAATTCGACCCCGTCCTCGTGACGAGTGCTGCCCGGTAGTGGAGGGCACCACTCGCCCGGCAAGAAGCCCCAGCGCGAACCCGCCTGGGGCTTTTTCTTTGGAGCATCTATGGCGACACGCGATCATGGCGGCTGGCTCAACCAGGAGGGCAACGGCGTCCTCATCGCCTGGATGGGGCTGCTCAACGGCGACGACGGGCGCCCGATCTCACTCGGCGACTTCGCCGACTTCTGCATCCAGTTCGCCGGCACGTTCGGCGCCGGCGGCACCATCGTGTTCGAGGGCAGCAACGACGGCGTGAGCTACTTCACCCTCAACGACGCCCAGGCAGCCGCGATCAGCAAGACCGCGGCCGCCCTCGAGCAGGTGGTGGAGTTCCCGCGCTATGTGCGCCCGCGGGTCACTGCCGGCGACGGCACGACCAACCTGGCGTGCCACCTGTACACCCGCCGCGCGAGGATCTGATGGGCGACCGACCGAATTACCAGCAAGCCAAGGCCGAGATCGAGACGATGGTGCGCGCCTTTTCGCGCGTTCGCCGACGCCGCTAACGCGATCGACGCCCTCGCCAGCGCCGACAGCGCGCTCAACGAGCTGCAGGGCGCACTGCGCAAGCGTCGCGAGGAGCTCGCCGGGCTCGACGCCGAGGTGCAAGAGCTCCAGGCAAGTGCCGCGAAGCTGCGCGTCGGAGAGACGGAACTCGTGCAGGCCGCCACCCATCGGAGAGACGATGCCGACCAAGGGCAGTCCGTTCGTCAAAGGCGAGAAACGCCCAGCGACTAGTGGTCGTAGGAAGGGCACGCCGAACAAGGCGACCCGCGACGTGCGCGCGGCAATCGCCGCGTTCTCGCAGGACAACGTCGAGAACATGCAGAAGTGGCTGGTGCGCATCGCGCGGCGCGATCCGGGGCGCGCATTCGAACTGTACATTCGCGTGCTCGAGTTCCATGTGCCAAAGCTCGCGCGCACCGAAGTCACCGGCGGCGATGGCACGCCGCTGACGGTGCAGGTGGTGCGCTTCACCGACGCACCCACCATGTCGCACCCCCCGCCCGATGCCGAACATCCGCCTGCCGCATAACTGGCAGCCGCGGGACTACCAGAAGCCGGCCTGGAGTTACCTCGAGCACGGCGGCAAGCGCGCGCTGCTGTTCTGGCATCGGCGCAGCGGCAAGGACGACGTCGCCCTGCACCACACGGCGTGCAAGATGGCCGAGCGGGTTGGCACCTATTGGCACATGCTCCCGGAGGGCGAGCAGGCGCGTAAGGCGATCTGGGAGGCGGTGAACCCGAACACCGCGAAGCGGCGGATCGACGAAGCGTTCCCGGTGGAGCTGCGCGCCGCCACCCGCGACACCGACATGTTCATCCGCATGAAGAATGGGTCGACGTGGCAGGTCGTCGGCAGCGACAACTACGACAGCTTGGTGGGCTCGCCACCGGTGGGAGTAGTGGGCTCGGAGTGGGCACTGAGCAAGCCGGCGGCGTGGGCGTACCTGCGACCGGTGCTCGCAGAGAATGGCGGCTGGGCCCTGTTCATCACCACGCCGCGCGGGAAGAACCACGCGCACCGCCTGCTGCAAACGGTAAAGGACGACCCGTTCTGGTTCACCCAGATCCTGACCGCGCTGCAGACCGGCGTGTTCACGCCGGAGATGCTGCTGCGCGAGCAGCGCGAGCTCAAAGGCGAGCACGGCGAGGCGATCGGGCGCGCGCTGTACCGCCAGGAGTACATGTGCGAGTTCGACGCGCCGGTGGTCGGGGCGATCTACCCCGAAGAGATCATGGCAGTGCGCGACAGCGGGCGGCTGGCACGGGTGCCGCATGATCCCAAGCTGCCGGTAAAAACGTATTGGGATCTGGGCTTCGGCGATCGTAACGCGATCTGGATCACGCAGCAGCGCTACAGCGAGGTGCGTTGCATCGACTACCTCGAGGGCAACAAGAAGGGCGTGGACTGGTATGCGACCGAGCTCGCGAAGCGGCCGTACGCGTACGCCGAGCACTGGCTACCGCATGACGGCGCAAGCGGGCACGTCACCGACGGCAAGTCGCCGGCATCCCTGCTGAAGAAGCTAATGCCCGCGACCAAGGTATACGTCGCGCCCCGGCTGCCGGTGGAGACCGGCATCAAGCTCGTGCGCGCCATGTTTCCGCGCGTGGTGTTCGACGAGGCGAAGACCGAGGAGGGATTCGACGGTCTCGTTAACTACCGGCGCGCCGTTAGCAAATCAACCACCGAGGAGAGCAGCACCATCGTGCACGATTGGGCATCCCATCCCGCGGACGCGTTCCGCACCCTCGCGGTCGCGCTCGAGGAGCCGGCCATGGCGCGCGAGCAGGGTGACGGCGGGGTCGACGACCTCGTTGCGCTCGGCGGGGCCGCAAGCTCGCACGGCTGGATGAGCACATGATCGACTACGCGAGCGCCACGAGCACTGCAACCGAGAGCGAAGCCGCGGACGGCGACGAGCACACGCCGGACTTCGAGCGCTACGCCAAGGTCCATGCGGAGGCGCTAAAGCGCTTCGCCAAGTGCGTCGAGATCGAGGGCGCGATGCGGCAGAAGGCGGAGGAAGACATCCGCTTTCGCAACGGTGATCAGTGGCCGAAGGACATCAAGACCAAGCGCGGCAAGGATCGGCCGACGATCACGCTGAACCGCACCGACGCCTTCATCCGGCGGGTGGTCAACGAGATTCGGCGCTCGCGGCCGGGCGTGAAGGTGACACCGGCGGACAGCAAGGCGAGCCTCAAGGTCGCGAAGGTCTACGGCGGCCTGATCCGCGCGATTATGCGCAACAGCAAAGCCGAGAACGCGATCGACACGGCGGCCGATCAGGCGGTCGGTTCGAGCTTCGGGCACTTTCGTGTGTGCACCCGCTACACGAGCCCGGACGGGTTCACGCAGGACATCGAGATCGAGCGGATACCGAACCAGTTCTGCGTGTACAGCGACTACGACGCGAAGGAGGCGGACTGGTCGGACGGCCGCTTCCGGTTTGTGACCGAGCTGCTCGATCCGGCCGCGTTCAAGGCCGAATACGGCTTCACGCCGAAGAGCTTCAGCGAGCTCGGCGGCGGCAAGGACCTGGCGCACTGGTTCGACGGGGAGAAGGTCCGGCTTGCCGAGTACTGGCGCATAGTGAAGCAGCGCAAGACGCTGTTCCTGATGCCCGACGGCATGATCGTGACGGGCGACGGGCCCGGAGCCCAGGGCGTGCTCGCGCAGCTCGCGGAGCAGCGGATTTACCCGCGCCGGCGCGAGGTCGAGATGCCGGTGGTCGAGCAATACATGTTGACCGGCGAGGGTGCGTTCAAGAAGGCCGACTACCTCGGCAAGTACATTCCGGTGATCAGCATCGTGGGCCGCGAGTACTGGCTCGACGGCAAGCGGCACCTGAAGTCGCTCGGGCGCGACGTGATGGACGCGCAGCGCATGTACAACTACTGGGCCAGCAAGGAGACCGAGCAGGTCGCGTTGCAGACCAACATCCCGTTCCTGGCGCCCAAGGGGTCGCTCGACGATCCCGAGATTCGTCGCAAGTGGAACGTCAGCAACGTCGATCCGCAGCCGTACCTCGAGTACGAGGCCGTCAACGGGATGCGGCCAGAGCGGGTCGAAGGCCCGACCATGAGCAGCGGTGCGCGAGAGGGCCGAATCATGGCGATCGAGGACATGAAGGCGATCCTCGACATGCAGGATCCGACGATGGGCCGGCCGATCACCGGCGACGCGAGTGGGGTGGCGGTGAACGCCTACCGCGAGCAGGGCGACACGGCGACCTTCGACTTCAACGACAACGTCGGCAAGGCGGTGTGCCAGCTGGGCCGCGTGCTGGTGGACCTGATCCGCGTGACTTGGGACGGCCCGCGCATCGCGCGCATGCTGGGCGAGGACGGCGCGGTATCGATGGTGCCGGTCAACCAGGAAACGGTGGTCAACGGGATCAACGAGATTTACGACCTGCGCGTGGGTGAGTACGACGTCGCGGTCGAGATGGGCCCGTCCTACGCCACCCAGCGCAAGGAGGCGCTCGACGGGCAGCTCAAAGCGCTCGAAAAGCTGCCGATGCTGTGGCAGGTGATCGGCGACCTCGTGGCCAAGAACACCGACTGGCCGCAGGCCGAGGAAATCGCGGCGCGGATCAAGCGCACGATCGACCCGTCGGTGCTGGGCGAGGGCCTGCCGCCGGCGGTCCAGCAGCAGATGCAGCAGGGAATGCAGCGCATCCAGTACCTCGAGGGCGAGTTGCAGAAAGCGCATCGGCACATCACCGAGCAGCAGTTCGACGTGCAGAAGCATGCGATCGACGCCAAGGCGAAGGAAATTTCGGCTGGGGCCACGAGCGCCAAGGCGCAAGTCGATTTGGCACAGGTCGACCTCGAGCGCCAACGCCTGGCGGTCGATACGGTGAAGACGAAGACCGAAGCCGCGCTCGACCTGATGGAGCTGCGGATCAAGGAAATGCAAGTGGTCGCCGAAGCCATGGGCGCGGCTGTCGACATGACGCAGCTGCAGCTGAACATGCAGCAACTGCGCGCAAGCGTGGAATCTATCGCCGCGCCCGCATCGATGGCGATGCCGGCCGGCGCCATGATGCAGTAGTCCCTTTCGCCGTCGGGGTAAAGGCGGCGCTCTCCCGAGGACGTATGACCATGGAAGCTGTAGCTCCCGGCCTGCCGGCCGTACCCGCTGCACCATCGCCCGACCAGGGCGCGCAACCGGACGCACCGAACGCTGCCGACCCGTCCGCCGGCAACCCTGCCGATCCGCAGGGACAACCTCAGCCCGGCGAGGACACCCGCCCGGCGCAGGACCGGATCAACGAGCTCACATTCCACCGGCGTCGTGCCGAGCGTGTGGCCGCAGAAGCGATCCAGGAAAACCATGCGATGCGGGCGTACCTCGCGCAGATCGAGGTCGCCCAGCAGGCTGGCCAGCAGCGTCCCAACGGGCAGCAGCAACCGCCCGGCGTGCCGCCGCAGGATCCGAACGTTGCGCCGCGTCCCGAGGACTATTCGGACTGGCCGTCGTTCGTGCGGGCACAAGCGCAGCACGAGTACCGGCAGATGCGAGCCGCCGAACAGGCGCAGGCAATGACGTTCCAGCAGGCGCAGCAGCAGGCGTTCATGCAGGCGCAGCAGGCACACGAGGTTCGGGTGCGTGAGGCGACCTTGCAGCAGGTAGTCGAGGCCGGCAACGGGAAGTACGCCGACTTCACGCAGGTAGTGTCGAACCCGCAGCTTCCGTCGCTTCGCCAGGTGCATCCGGCGGTGCTGGATGCGGTGACGTACTCGGATCATGCGGGGGACATCCTGTACTACCTAGGCAAGAACGCGGCTGAGGCGCAGCGGATCGCGTCGCTGAATCCTGTGTCCGCCGTTCGGGAAATCGGGCGGCTCGAGGCGAAGATCGCCGCGGGCACGGTGCAAATTTCTGCCGTTCCGCCGCCTCCGGGCACGGTGCAGGGCCGCACAGCCGGCGCTGATCCGCTCTCGGACCGGTCATCTATCAACGAGTGGATGGCGGCACGGAACCGGCAGGTCCGCAAAGGGAAGTAATCCATAGGCCATGGCCAACACTGTCCTTACCTCCACGAAAGTCACGCGCGAGGCGCTGCGCATCCTTCACCAGAAGTTGAACTTCATCGGCAATGTCAACCGGCAGTACGACGATCAATTCGGCCAGCGCGGCGGCAAGATCGGGCAACAACTGCTGGTGCGCCTGCCGAACAAGTACACGGCCGCGACCGGTCGCGTGATCACGCCGCAGGACACGATCGAGCGCTCCGTCCCGCTGCCGAACGCCACCCAGTACAACGTGCCGGTGCAGTTCACCTCTGCCGAGCTCGGGATGTCGATCGACGACTTCGGCAGCCGCATCCTCGAGCCCGCCATGGCGGTGCTCGCAGCGAAGATCGAAGGCGACATGCTCGCCTCGGTCATCCCCGACGTGTCGAACATGGTCGGTACCGCGACCTCGGGCGGCTCGCCGGTGAACTCTCTGCGGGTGCCGCTGCAGGCGCGCAAGTCGCTTGCCGACTTTCTCGCCCCTGGCAGCAATCGCACGATGATCCTATCCACCCAGCACAACCTCGACCTGGTCGATGCCCTCAAAGGCTTGTTCCAGGATTCGGGCGAGATCTCGGAGCAATACCGCGACGGCCTGGTCGGCAGGACCGCCGGCTTCGGGAAAATCTACGAGAACACGCTCCTGCCCCGGCAGCTGCCGGGTGTGATCACGGGTTCGCCGACGGTCAACGGCGCGTCGCAGGGTACCGCGACCGGCTGGGCGGCGACGACGTCGTTGATCACCACGGCGTGGACCGCGTCGCAGACCAACATCGTGCGCCGCGGCGATCGGATTCAGATCGCCGGCGTGTTCGCGGTGCACTCGGAAACGAAGGCAACGCTGCCGTTCCTGCGCACGTTCACGGTCACCGCCGACACCAACAGTGCGGGCGCGGGCGCGGCGACCATTCCGCTAGCGCCGGCGATCATCTACGGTGGTCCGTACCAGAACGTGAGCAACACGCCGGCCAACGGCGCGGCGATCACGGTCTTGGGCTCCCCGACGACGATCACGCAGTATGGCCAGTCGCTCGCGTTCCACAAGGACGCGTTCATCTTCGCCACCGGTAAGCTGCAGATGCCGCGCAACGTGCACGACTCGGCACAGGAAGAGTTCGATGGGGTGTCGATGCGCTTCGTCACCGGCTTCGATGTGACCAACGATCTGTTCATCAGTCGTTTCGACGTGCTATGCGGCTGGGTGACGGCGTACGAGGAGCTCGCGTGCGTGATCGCCGGTAACTAGGCGGCCAGAGCGCGGAAAGGAGAGTGACATGAGTGCAACCATCCCCCGTGGCAACGTGCAGGGCATGTTCCTGGTGCGGCTCGCGTTCGACGTGACGTCGGTCGCGGCCAATACCACGGCCGAGCGCACGATGACAGTGCCGGGCGTGCGGCTGGGCGATGTCTGCTTCGTCGCGAAGCCGTCGCTCAACGCAGGCCTGGGTATCTGCAACGTGCGGGTGTCGGCCAACGACACGCTGGCGATCACATACAACAACAACACCGCGGGCGCGATCGATCCGGGGTCGGAAACCTACGACGTCCTGATCGTTCGCCCCGACGTGCCGCAGTCGGCATTGCCCGCGCGCGTTCCCGGGTTCTAGACGCAGGTCCACCGCCACCGCGGCATCACACCAGGTCGGCTCCTCCTGTCGCCGCGGTGGCTTTTTTGAAGGGTTAAAGCATGTCTTTCGACTACGAAGGCAAGGTGCACTTCCCGAAGTACCTGTACTACCCGGGCGGCCGGTGCGTGCTGGTGAAGGACGAGACCGAGCAAACCGCGGCCGAGTCCGGCTGGTACGACAACCCCGGCGCGGCAACAGAAGTCGCCGCGGTGCGCGACGGCGACGAGAAGGGCAAGAAGAAGAGGTAACCGGTGGCGATCGCCAACTACGCAGACCTGCAGGCCGCGATCCCGAACTGGCTGTCGCGGGCGGACCTGGCCGCGGGCGGCGTGAACGTCGCACGGGTGCCGGAAATCATCGCCTTGGCCGAGGCGCGGATCAACACCGATCTGCGGCTGAGCACTATGGGGGTAGTGGACACGGCGACGACGATGACCGCCAATAACGTCGCCACCGCTTGGGACGTCGCCACCAGGGTGATTCGCAGCATCAAGCTGACGGGTTTCACGCCGCCGCGCGCGATGAGCTTCGTTTCCCCCGAGAGTCTCGTCGAGGTGCAGCTGTCGAGCGCGGGTATCCCGGCCTGGTACACCATTCGCGCGGCCGGCATCGAGTGGAATCAGCCGCCGGCGAGCGCGTACGCACTGGCGATCGAGTACTTCCCGCGGCTGAACATTGCGAGCAGCTCGACCAATTGGCTCTTGACCGCGCTGCCGAATCTGTACCTGTACGCCTGCCTGGTGGTGGCCACCATGCGCGGTAAGGACAATGAGGCGGCGGCCGGGTGGAAGGCTGCCTACGACGAGGACTTGGCGCGCGGGCGCCGGCTGGTGCTCGCGATGTCGGGCGAGCTCGGCGACACCGGCGCGCTGTTCGACACGCCGGTGTTCGACGAGGGCAGCTACAACGTGCTCACCGACGACTGATGGCACGCGATTCGAGCTTCGTTCGTACGTACTTCCAGCCGGACGCGACCCCGTCCTGGGTGGTGAATCCGGGGGTGCTGGTCGACGTGCGCAACATGGTGCCGATGCCGGATGGCACGCTCGGCAACTACTGCGCAACGTCAGCCGAGAATCTGCCGCTTACGATCATGGCGGTGAAGGCGACATCCGAGGTCCCGGTGACGGCGAAGGTCCTGAAGCGCGCTGGCGTACCCGCCGGCGGCAATGGCGCTCGGTTCCCGATCGGCTGCGAAACCTCGCTTTTCGAGGCCCGATCGGACACTGGGGTAATTGGCGACATCAGCAAGTCCGCGGCCCCATACAACGCGTGCGAGTGGACTTTCGACATCTACGGCGACACGATGCTCGGCTGTCCGATCACGCCCCTGCGTGGACAGCCGGCGCAGCGACCGCAGGCGTCGACCGGCGCGCCCGGAACGGTGTGCGCGGACTTGGGTGGCACGCCGCCGCGCGCGTCGATCGTGGTGGTGCAGAAGGGCTTCATCGTTTGCTACGACTGTTACGACGGCACCAACTGGTACAACGATGCCTGGATGTGCTCGGGCCTCAACAATCCGACCAACTGGCTCGCGACGCTGAACACGGCCGCGAACCTTGCCACCGGCGCGAACACCGCGCGCTTGCTCGACACGCCGGGCGGGGTGCGGGCGGCGTACCGGATGCGCGACGGCATCGCTGTGTACAAGGATGATTCGATCTACCTCGGCACGTACACGGGCAATCCGTTGACCTGGTCGCATCGGCTGGTCAGCGATAGAGTTGGCCAGGCGAGCGCGAACGGTGTGGCCATCGTCAACGGGATTCACTACTTCCTGCACAGGACCGGAGTGTATCGGTTCGATGGCGCGAACGCCGTGAACATCGGAATTGCCAAGGTCAATCGCTTCATCGCGCAAAAGATGGCGTTCTCGCAACGCTGGTACTCGGTCGGGATCAAGGCATGCGTGCGTGAAGACCTGAATCTCATCCTGTGGTACGCGCCGGGAGCGCCGGAGGCGATCTCGGGGTCATCGAACAAGCTTCGCATCACCGAAGCGTTCGCGTACAACTACGCAACCGACCAGTGGGGCTATGTCTCCAAGCCGTGGGAGGAGCAGCACTATAGCGACAGGTACATGGGCTGTCCGGTGATGGCGAGCAAGAGCGACTTGATGGCGTGGCTGGACACATCGATCGACCTGAACAGCGCGAAGTTGATCACCGTGGGTACGGTCGGCTCGAACATGTACCTTCGCGGCACTCGGGTCGGCACGGCAAGCGCGGGCGGTTCGAGCACGAGCGAGGTCTACACCGGGGACATCGGCAGCGAAACCGACAGCCAGCATCTAAGCTCGGTGAAGCCGCACTTGCTGCAAGCCGAGGAGGACACGACAACATCGTCGTGCAACGTGGATGAGAAGGCGAGCGAGGGGGCCAACTACTACCACAGCGGGCTTCTGGTTTCGGTGAACGGCACCAGTCTGCCGTGGTCCTATTCGGCTGCGGTCTACCGCGACGCGAGCTATAACGATTGCGTAATCCAGTCAGGCGACGCAATCGAATTTGAGTGCCTGGCGTTGGACGGCATCACCGACCTTAGCGCCAACATCGTGCTGGTGTACACCGATGTAACCAGTAACTCCGCGCAGCTGCTTTCTTTCGCCAGCGCCAACCAATGGTTTGCGGCGTCCGCGAGCCTCACGGCAGACGCGGGCAAGACGCTGAACGAAGTTCAGTTCGGAATCGTCAACGGGGTTGCTCTTGGCACCCATCGCGTGCTTTTCCGCAAGGTTCGAATCACCAATGGCGGGGCTACTCGGTATCGCATCTGGGCCGGCGACGATCGCGTATTCAGCAACACCCAGGCGGGACTTACCAACGCCACGGCGCCCCAGGTCGCCAGTGTGCAGTCGCTCGGCCAGGCGTTCGCGTACGACAGCGTGAACCGTAAGTTCGACGGCACGATTGACAGCCGTTGGAAGCGCGTCAAGCTCGCATTCGCCAACAAGGCGGTGCTCGCCGGGCTGTTCCTAGACCCGAAGCAAGGGGGCAAGTAGGTGCCCGGCTCGCTATCGGTTGACGCGTTGCTGCCCGAGCTCCCGATTGAGGCGAGCGACTACGACCGGCACCTGCGGCAACGCCTGGCCGAGTTGCTGGCGGGGTTGCAGCAGACGGTCGAGCCGTTGATCCGTTACAAGGTCAACGGCGATGCGCTGATCGCGAACAGCGACGAAAGTGGCGGGGTCGAGTGGGGCGCTGTGCAGGGCACCATCTGGCGCGCGCAGCATGTGCGCGTGTGCGAGGTGGGTGGGGCGAGTGCGGTGCCGCAGCAAGTTGGCTTCGATTGCGCCAACGTGGCGACCGGCGGCGGCAGCGCTACGCATACGGCCCCCTCGGGCACGGCGGCGCTCACGAGCCTGTATCGCATCGTGCACGCGTCGGGCGGCGGTGCTGGCACGAACAATACCGGCTCGGCGATGAATGCGCGCACCGCGGCATTCTGGCTCGGCAACGCGGCCGGGCTCGGCGGCTTTCGCGGCGAGTGGACCTTCGGCATCGAAACGACGCGGACAGACTTGCGGTTGGCGGCCGGGCTGTTCGATCCGGCGGCGGCGCTCAGTCTCGCAGGCGAGCCCTCGGCGTACCTGAACGGTATTTTCTGCGGTGTCGATTCGGGCGACGCTAACTTGCAGATCATGCACAACGATGGCGCGGGCGCGTGCACGAAGATCGACTTAGGCGCATCGTTCGCGCGGGCGACCGGCATGCTGTTGCGCTTGGTGCTCGAATCGACCGCGAACAGCGGGACCGTGACGTACACCGTGACGCGGCTGGACAGTGCGGCGAGTGCGACCGGCACGATATCGACGAACCTGCCGGCGAATACATTTTTCATGACGCCGCAGTTCGCTGCCGGACGCGGGGCTACACCGGCGGGACCTGCCGCGAAGGGCGCCTTGGTGCGCATCTTGATGGAGACGCCGTACTGATGCATGCCGACGTGAAGTATTTCAACGGCAACGTCGATGCGTTTCGCTTCGTCGAGATGATGAGCTACCTCGCCAACTTCTGGGACGACCTGGTCGACTGCGACAAGTCGATGCCGGAGGAGCGAATCCATCAGATGATGTGGCTCGCGCTCATTGACCTGCCGCGCAACCGCTTCTACCAGCAGCACTATGCGGCGCTGTCGGGCCTGATGGCGTCGGGGGCGATGGAATACATGGTCGCACGCGAGTTCGAGCGCACGCGCGACCCGCACGGGTTGGAGCTCGCGCACAACCTGCGCTACGGCATCGGCCAGGTCGCGACCTACGTCGCGATGATGTGCGGCGCGAGCCCTGCATTGATCGCCGAGATGCACCAGCGGTGCAAGCCGGAACGGATCGCGGATTACCTCAAGGACTTCACTCATGCGCAAGAACTGGCGGGACAAGGACCGGCAGCGTAGACCGCGCGAGCTGCTGTGCTCGCTCGACTTCGGCGGCGGTGGCGGCGGCAACCAGACGGCCAACACGGTCAGCAAGTTCGAGCCGCCGGCATGGCTGGTGCAGCCGTGGAAGCAGTACGTCGAAGGGGTGGCGAATGTGGCCGCGCAGCCGTACGTGCCGTTCGATGGCATGCGCGTCGCGCCGATGAACCCGTATCAGTTGCAGGGGATGAACTTCCTCGAGGATCGGGCGCTGTACGGGGCGCCAGACCTGAACGCCGCGCGCGGCATGGCGATGAACATGACGCAGGGCAACTACGCGAACCCGGCCGCGGGCAACATCGGCGGGATCGCTGCGGGCAACGCGTACAACCCGTGGGCGGAAGGGGTGTACGGCGCGGTCGGACAGCGCAATCCATACGCGAGCGACGCGTACACGCAGCAGATCCTGAACGACACCACCGAGCAGATGGCGAAGGCATGGAGCACCGGGGGGGCTGCGCAGATCGACGCGATGGCGAACGAAGGCGGCGGCTGGGGCGGCGGCGGCTGGAAGGCGATGCAGCAGGCGGGGCTCGCCAACCTCGAAAAGCAGGTCGGACAGATGTCCTCGCAGCTACTGCAGGACCAGCAACGATTCAAGGCCGGCAACTGGCAGCAGGACATCGGGCGCGACCTGCAGGCGATGGGCATGGGTTCGGGGATGTATCAGGGCGATGTCGGCAATCAGCTCGCGGCGAACCAGCAGCTCGGCGGCTTGTGGCAGAACGACATCGGCAACATGCTCGCTGCCGGCGGGCTCGCGGGCAACCTGTCGCAGGACGACTGGCAGGCGGGCAAGTCCCTCGCCGGCATCGGGGACGCGTACCAGCAGTACATGCAGCAGTTGCTCGGCGATCAGTACTCGCAGTGGCAGGCGGCGAATCAGTACCCGTTGCAGCAGCTCGATTGGATCGGCAATGCGATTGGTGCGGCGAGCGGCGGCTTCCGCAATCAGATGACGACTGCGAACCAGCAGGCGCCGAGCTTCTCGCCGTTGACGGCGCTCCTGGGTATCGGGGCGCTCGGGATGGGTTTGAGGTAAGGAGACGATGATGGACATGGGTCGAGGTGGTGGTGGGGGGTGGGGTGGTCCGACGATGAACTGGCAACAGGGCCGCGCAAATAGCGCATATGCGCCGGGCAGTGGCATGGGCAGCTATGCGCCGCTCGATCCGATGCCGCGCGTTCGGAGCGCGCTACCCGGAGGCGGCGCGCCGGGTTTCGTGCGGGGGCAAGCGGAAATTCCTGGCATGGGTAGCTTCGCACCCCCG
The DNA here is from genome assembly GCA_020851775.1 of Gammaproteobacteria bacterium. Classification (GTDB taxonomy): domain Bacteria; phylum Pseudomonadota; class Gammaproteobacteria. The sequence goes on along the minus strand of JADZCB010000295.1, from coordinate 3,230 downwards.
TCGTCGATGGTTCCCGGCGCGTTGGGCGCCGGTGGAATCGGCAGCGGCTTCATGCCCACGGAGCAAGTGACCGATCCGTACGCGGGGAGCATGGGGACGGGAACGTGGGACCCGCGCACCGACCCGAATTTCGACGGCCGCACCTACCTGAGTCAGAGCGCGATGACCCCGCAGGACAATCCGGTAACGCGCCTGAACATGATGGCGAGCTTGGTGCACAGTCCTTGGTATCAGGACCGGATTCATCAGATGGTGCAGGCGCGGCGAGCGGCACGGCGCGCGACGGGGCCGGACAACGGCGCGTTCGTGCCGCAAGTGTTGAGCCCCGACCAGCCGTTGTACTCCCCGGGCAACATCAACGGGCCGGGGTACGTGAATCAGTACGCGGGCGGTAGCGGTGTGCCTACTCCCAAGGACAATATGTGGTCGCTTGTGAACCCGAGCCTGCCAAAGCGATAAGGGAGCGAGGTAGCGCATGAGCTGGAAGCGCAAGGACTGGTTGAAGCTCATCGCCGGCATTGGGCTGGGTGCGACGGGGCTGGGGGCGGCCGGCATCGGTCCGCTTGCCGGGATGTTCGGCGGGGCGGCTGGCGCGGCAGGCGCCGGCGCCGCGGGCGCAGGCGGCGCAGCTGCCGGGATTGGGGGCACTGCCGGCGGCATGGCCGGCATGTTCGGACCCGAGCTCGGCACCAGTTTCGCGAGCGGGCTCCTTGCGCCGAGCGCAACACCGATGATCACCGAGCTCGCCGCGGTCGGCCCCGGTGTCGGCGGCGCGAGCATGTTCGGCGGTGCCGATGCGCTCGCGCAGTCGGGCCTCCTCGCGCAGGGCGGTCCCAGCGCGCTTGATCGACTCATCCGCGGACTCGACTACGTGAATCGCGTCGGCCGCTTCATGCCGCAGGAGCAGCAGCGCCCGATGCCAGCCCCGACGCCGAATGAACCGCCGCAGGCGCAGCCGCCGCGTAGCCTCGTGGCGATCCTCAACGGCGGCGCGCACGAGCAGAGCGACCCGTATCTCGAGTACCTGAAGCGCAAGAGGGCAGGAGGCTTGTATGGCATCTGAAACCGACAACGACGGCGGCGGTGGCGTCTCGAGCGGCCTGTCGGCCGCACTCGCGGCGCTCATGAACCAGGTCACCGCGCGCCCGAGCAACATCTATCCGAGTCCGAGCAATGCGGGCATGTTCGCCTCGCCCCGCTCGCCGTACAACTCGTTCTCCGACCAGCTGTACGACGCGATGATGTTCTCGGGGTTGCTGTCGGGCGGGCCGACCAATCCGCTCGGCGGCAACGCCGCGGCGCGCTACGACTTCCAATCCGCGCAGCCGATGGTCGGCGGCGGGATGTACGGCACGCAGGCGTACGCACGCGCATTCCCCGGCTTCAATCCGTACGCCGGCCGCGGCAACACGCCCGGCGGCGGCTTGCTCGGCGGCGGGCCTCCAGGAACGGTCGGCTCGCTCGCGCCCGGCGTCCATCCGCCGCGCACGCTGCCACCGTCCACCGGCGTGCATCCGTTCGCGCCGCCGGGCACGCAGCCGGGGGCGCCGCCGACGCAACCGGGCATGCCAAGCTTCCAGCCGTTCCAGCCGACGAATCCGGGCACGCACCCGTTCGCGCCGGCGGCAGGCGGGCCGCCCCGGACGACGTCGACGCAGCCGCCGAATCCGCGCAGCGCAGCGGCGCCGCCGACGCCGCAGGGCGGCCTGCTCGGCACCACGATGGTCGACCCACGTACCGGGCAGATGTTGTTCGGCGGGAAGAACTACAGCGAGGATCCGATGGGCAACTATCGGTCGATCGAGCAGCGGACCATCCCCGGTGCACCTGGCGACATGAATGTGAACCAGTTCGCCGATTACATCATGAGCCTGCCCGAGGGCCAGCGGATCAATGCGTTCAACGCGTTTCTGCAGTACAAGCCGGACCTGGGCAATGGACAATGGCTGGGCTCGTACCTCGACAGCGCGATGCGCATGCGCATGGGTGACGCCGCCTTCTCGCGGTTCGCCGGCCAGCAGGGCAACCAAACGGTGGCGAGCTGGGAGGGTGTGCCCGAGTGGCTAAAGTCCGCGATCACCGCTCCGCAGGGGCCGCAGGTCAGTGTGGCCACCAGCTACAAGACGCTGCCCGACGGCACGCGGTACGGGGTGAACTCGCAGGGCGTGCCGATCCTGCCCGAGGGCATGGACCTCGACACGTTCTTTCGGATGCTGAGCGGAGGTTAAATGGACGACCTCTACGGCACGGACCTGTACAGCGAGGACGAGCGCAAGCGCGCGCAGCGCGAGTTCTGGCAGACGCTCGCCTTCTCGATGCTCGCGAACCCGTACCGCGGGCAGGAGATGCAGGCGCTCGGCCGCGCGGGCCTGGCCGGCATGAATGCACGCGAGGATTCGTTGGTGCGCTCGCAACGCGCGCGGCTGACCAAGGGCCAGCTCGAGCGCTACGAGCTCGACAACCGCGAAGCAAAGCAGCGACAGGCCGACCTCGAGGAGCAGCGGGCGCTGCGCATGCGCTACCTGCAGGGCGGCGTGCCGGCGTTCAGCGGCGAGGACCGCGAAGGCAACCCCGTCGATTACCCGTCGCAGCCGGCGCGCGAGGATTGGGTCGGCTATCAGCGCGCCCTCGCGTCGATCAATCCGGCCGCCGCGATCCAGCTCGAGCCGTTCGCGCGCCGGCAGGCGGTGCGGCAGGCCCTCGCCGGCGGGCCCAGCGGACCGCCAGGCGCGCCAGGATCCTACCCAGGCACCTCGACCCCATCCGCATCCGTAGCGTCGCCCAGAGACCCGGGATTCGAGCCGGCGAGCCTGCCTGGCGGACCGCCGACGCCGTTCCCGACGTCGCTGGACAAGGTAACCCTCAACCGCGCGATCGCGACCCGGCTCATGGGTGACGCCGAGAAGCTGCGCGGCGCCGGCCTGGTCGAGGAAGCCGACGCGATGATCGCCCGCGCGGCGTCGCTCCTGCCCCAGTACGACAAGACGCCGCGGGTCGGCGTCGATCCGGCCACCGGCAAGCGCGTGCAGTTCGTGCTCGACAATGAGGGCAACCCGAAGTTGCTGCCGATCGGCCCCGACCTCGAGAAGCTCGTCAACGTGGACACCGGCAGCGTGATCCAGGGCCGCGACCCGTACACCAACGAGCCGCGCGGGCCCGCCATCCCGAAGTCGGTCACACCGGGCGAGAGGGCGTCCAACGCAGTCGCCTGGTACAACGCGACCAAGCCG
>JADZCB010000294.1 GCA_020851775.1 Gammaproteobacteria bacterium | reverse complement strand
GAGCTATCTGGCCGACACGCGCTTCGAACCGACCGAGCAGCTCGAAGCCTACGAGGAAGCGACCAACGGCACCGAACAGCTCGCGCGCGCGCTCGCCCAGCTCGATGATCGCAGCCGCGACATTATCGCGAGCCGCTGGCTCAGCGAGCCGAAACAGACGCTCCACGAACTCGCCGGCAAGTACAAGGTGTCGGCGGAGCGGATCCGCCAGATCGAGAACAATGCGTTCAACACGCTGAAGCGGGGACTGGCCCCGCAACAGCTCGCGATGTTGCCGGCGAAGCCCTGATCAGCGCGGTGCAGGCGGTTGCGGCGTCTGCCGCAGCCGCGCCCGCATCGCGAGCAGATATAGCAGCAGGAACAGGGCGAAGTAGTATTCCTGCGGCTCACTCCAGCGAATTTCGAACGGCAGGCTTTCGATGCCTGCCAGCTTCTTGTAGCGCTCCGGCAGCTTGATCGCGATGGCGAGGATCGCCGTCGGCAGGCATTCAATCCCGGGCCATAGCCAGTCCGGCAGCGTTCCCGGGGCCGGCGGCGGCTTGCCGAGCAAGCGCCGGACCGGCACGACGATCCCGCCGATGAGCACCCACAATTCGAGCAGCAGCCGCGGTTTCTGATCGAACCAACTGCTCATGTTGTGGAGATTCGTCTCCTGCTGATCGTTCAGCGCAGCGATTTTCTCCGGCGTATCCCACTGGAAGAGCTGCTGTCCCCACGACAGCTCCTCGCCGGCGAAATAGAAGCAGGCGAGTGTGGTGCCGACGAGCCACAAGACGACGAACAGCGGCGCCCGGCCACGGGCAAGCCGTATCGTCGCAACACCGATCCACACGCCGATCAGGGCGACGAGCGGTGTCGCCAGTTCGGTGAGGCCGAGTTCGCCTTCGATGACGCGATCGTAGAGCGCCGGCGAAGACAGTTTCACTCCGATCACGAGCGCCGCGAGCAGCGGTGGAAACCACAGCCACAGCGCCGGGTGCAGACGGGCGCGCGCACTCATTCCGCAGTCCTCGCGCCGGCCTCAGGCCAGCGCGGCACGCACGAGAGGCCAGTAATGATCGGCAAAGAGGGCCGCGAAGAGCAGCGTCAGATAGACGATCGAATACTTGAAGGTCTTGTAGGCGAGCTGGTCGTCGTCGTCGACCTGCATGCGGATCGCGTAATAGAGAAATACCGCATCGAGGACCAGCGCACACACCAGATAGATCGAGCCGCTCATGTACGTCGCGTACGGCAGCAATGTCACCGCGACCATCAGAATCGTGTAGAAGAGGACATGCAGCCGGGTAAAGGCCGCGCCGTGCGTGATCGGCAGCATCGGGATGTTCGCCTTCGCGTATTCATGGCGGCGATAGATCGCGAGCGCCCAGAAGTGCGGCGGCGTCCACGCGAAGATGATGAGGAACAGCAGCAGCGCATGCGGGTCCAGCGTGCCCGTCACCGCGGTCCAGCCGAGCACGGGTGGCGCAGCGCCGGCGGCGCCGCCGATGACGATGTTCTGCGGCGTCGCATGCTTCAGGAACATCGTGTAGACGACCGCATAGCCAATCAACGACAGGAACGTCAGCACCGCCGTCAGCGTGTTCACGAAGGCGACCAGGAGGTACATCGACAGGAAACCGAGTACGAGCGCGAAGCTGAGCGCCTGCGGTACACCCAGTTCGCCATGGGGCAGCGGTCTGTTCTGCGTGCGCGCCATCAGCGCGTCGATGCGATGTTCGGCGACGTGGTTGATCGCGGCGGCCGACGCGGCGGCGAGCGCGATGCCGAGGTTGCCGAACACGAGGATGTCGAGCGGCACCAAGCCCGGTGTCGACATCAGCATGCCGACCAGCGCCGTGAAAATGATGAGGTAGACGACGCGCGGCTTGGTGAGGGCCAGATAGTCGCGCCAGGTCGGCGCCGACACGGTCACGCTTTCTGCGGGCTGATTTTTCATGGTGCTCGGGCTCGGGTGCTCGACTGCGCGCCCGCTGGCCGGGTCGCGAAATACAACAGACTCACCAGGCTCATCGTCAGCAGCGCGGCCACGCCGTTGTGCAGGACCGCCACCGGCAGTGGCAGCCCATAGAGCACGTTGGAAATGCCGAGCGCGAGCTGAATGACGAGCGCGGCCAGTATACACCAGCCCAGATGGCGGCCGGTCGCGCCACCATGACGGCGTGCACGCGCGATCGCGACGATGATCGCCACCGCCGTCACGACGGCCCAGAGACGATGGCTGTAGTGGATCGCGGTGCGTGCCGGGGTGTCGAGTACGCCGAATTCGTAATTGACCCCGAGGCCGCGCCACAGCACGAAAGCCTCGCGAAATGCCATCTCCGGCCACCAGCTCGCATGGCAGGTCGGGAAGTCGGTGCAGGCGAGCGCGGCGTAATTCGCGCTGGTCCAGCCGCCGAGAAAGATCTGGCCGACGAGCACGATGAGGGCGACGAGTGCTGCGCGCACGATCGGTGTGCCGGTCGCGAGACGCGCCGCATGGCCAGCCTGTATCCGCAAGAGGTTCCAGGTCAGCAGGCCGAGGATGCCGATGCCGCCGAGCAGATGCGCGGTGACGACCAGCGGCTTGAGCAGCAACGTCACCGTCCACATGCCGAGCAGTCCTTGAAATACGACGAACGGCACGAGCAGCAACGGCACAGCGACCGGTTGCCGGGGGTCGGCACGATTACGCCAGGCGAGGCCGGCGAGGATCAGGATGCCGAAGCCGAGGCTCGAGGCAAGATAGCGATGGATCATCTCCCGCCAGGCCTTGCCGCTTTCCAATGGCCGCGCCGCGAGATGCTCGGGTGTCGCATCGGCGGGCGTTGCAGGCACCACCAGTCGTCCATAGCAGCCCGGCCAGTCGGGGCAGCCGAGGCCGGCGTCGCTCAGGCGGACGTAGGCACCCTTCACGATGACCGCGAGCGCGAGAATGGGGAGCAACCAGGACAGGAATCGATAGACAGCGTTCATGGATGGGCGGGCCGGAATTGTGGGGTGCGATCCCGAAATGGATTTGGGTGCGTCGTACGGCGTACGGGTCGGCGGATTATGCCGAATTTTGCTGCGCCTTATAGGCCGGATCGCGAAAAACACGTGACCGCACCGGCGGCCGGTCTCACTTGATCGCGGACGCCGCCAGCAGCCGTTTCAAATCGCCTTTGATGGCGTCCGGTGATGCCGATGGATCGAAATGCATCATCAACTGGCCACGCCAGTCGAGAAACGCGATGCACGGCAAGTCGAGCCGCCGATTGTCGCTGCGCAGGCGATCGCCGATCGCGCGCACGACATCCGGGTCGACGAGGTCGCGAATGCCGGTACGCGACTGCGCCGCGCTGAAAAGACCGTACACGTGGAGACGCGTCCCGCTGAGACCGATCACCATCGGCATCGCGGCAAGTTCGCGCAGGACCTTGCGGCAGGCATCGTCGCAGGTGTGATCGCTCAGATAGAGCAGTGCCCAGTCGGCGGGCGGCAACGCCCGCAGCGGCGCGGTGGCGTCGGTTGCCGGCAGCGTCGCGAAGTCGATGGGCGGCGTGATCAGTGTGCCGCGGTTGGTGAACGCGGCCGGACGCCACCCGAACACACCCGAGGTGAGCAGCCAGGCCGCGACGATCGGCAGCACGAAGGCACCCGCGATCAGGATCAGGGTGAAGCGGTTGCGGGTGCGCCGTGCGGCGGCCGCATCCGGAGCGGAAGAGGTGTTGTCCATCAGGGATCTGTCGGCTCGATGGTGGAGACGACGGTGCCGCGACGTCGGCGGTTCAGCGAGATGCCGAGCAGAATCGCGACCGCGCCTGCCATGGCGAACCACTGCACGGCGTAGGCCGTGTGCTTGCCGTCGTCGACCGCCGGCAAGACGAAGTCGCGATCGAAACCGCCGGGCGCTGCGGCATCCAGATAGACGAGCATCGGCACGAAGCCGGGCGCGAAAGCGCTCGCGAGCGTCGCGAAGTCGACGTGCTGGATTCGCCACAGGTCCGGCCCGACGCGCTCGGGCAGCGCGGCGCCGTCGAGGATGATGCCGGTCGATGGCGTCGGCGCGAGTCGGCCGCTGACGGTCGTTTCGGCGCTCGGCAATTCGATGGGGGGAAGGTCGGTACGGCGCGCCGGTGCCGGCACCCAGCCGCGATCGACGAGAATTCGTGCGCCATCGTCGAGGCGGAAAGCCGTCAGCACCTCGTAGCCGACGCGACCCTCGCGGACCCGGTTGTCGAGCAGCAGAGTCGGCGGCTCGTAGCGTCCCGAACCACGTGTCTTGCGCCAGGCGTGGCGAGTCAACGGTTCGGCGCCGTGCAGGGCGAGTTCGATGGGAGGCGCCTCGAGCTGGCGTTCGAAATCGCCGCGCAGCGCCCGTTTCTCCGTGGCGCGCTCGAGTTGCCAGCAGCCGAGCGCGCCCAGCAACACGATCAGGGTGATGGCGAAGCACACGCGCGGCCAGATCCGATCCGCGTGCGCCATCCGTCAGACCTCTTCCGCGCGCGGACGCGGGGGGCTACAGTGCCCGCCAGCCTTCCATGTTCGCGCACACGCGCGCCGGGTCGCCATGGCAGACCAGCCGTTCATCAAGTTCTTCGTGATACTGATGCTGATCGCGATCGTCGTCTCGCTCGTGTCGGCGTTCTTCAGTCTGATTCGCGACAAGAGTGGCGGCACCGGTACGGTGAAGGCGCTGACGATACGCGTCGGGCTGTCGGTCGTGCTGTTCATCATTCTCATGGTGCTGGCGGCGCTCGGGATCATCAAGCCGCATTGAGCGGGCAGCCGCCTTGCGGGCCACACCCGCAGCGAGAAAGGGCGCTCCGAGAGCGCCCTTTTTGCTCGCATCGGGTGGCCTTACAGCCAGTACACGAAAATGAAGAGACCGATCCACACCACGTCGACGAAGTGCCAGTACCAGGCGACCGCCTCGAAGGCGAAATGATGATCGGGTTTGAAATGCCCCTTGATTGCGCGAAGCAGGATCACGAACAGCATCAGCGTGCCCATCGACACGTGGAAGCCGTGGAATCCCGTCAGCAGGAAGAAAGTCGCGCCGTAGATGCCGGCATTCAGCGTCAGGCCGAGTTCATGGTACGCATGGCCGTATTCCTCCGCCTGCAGGAACACGAACAGCGCGCCGAGGGCGACCGTCAGCGCGAGACCCAGGATGAGCTGACCGCGCTTGTTTGCCTTCAGGCCCCAATGCGCCCACGTGACCGTCACGCCTGAGGAAACCAGGATCGCGGTGTTGATGGCCGGGACACCCCACGCCGGGATGACGTCCTTCGCGGCAGCAAAGCCGTAATCGGCCGGCAGTTTGAGCAACGGCCAGTCGGAAAGGAAATTCGGCCACAGAAATTCGTGCGTCGCGCCGGCGTGTCCGGCACCACCGAGCCACGGCACCGAGTAGACACGGGCATAGAACAGCGCGCCGAAAAACGCGGCGAAGAACATCACTTCGGAAAAGATGAACCACATCATGCCCATTCGGAAGCTCATGTCTTCCCAGTGGGTGTAGCGTCCGCGTTCGCTTTCGCGGATGACGTCGCCGAACCAGCCGAACAGCACGATGAACAGCGTCAGGAAGCCTGCGCCGAGCACCGTCGGTCCGATCGAGGCGTGGTTGAGGGTGAGCGCCCCTCCGACGAAGCAGACGAAGATCGCGAGCGATGCGAGGACGGGCCAGCGACTCGAATCCGGTACGTAGTAATGCGCATGAGCGGTGTCGGCGTGTGCCATGTCGGTACTCTCTGCAGTTAGCTCTGTTGCGTAGTTTTTATGGCTGCCGCGTTCAGGTGCGCGGCAGTCGCTCGCCGCTCGGAGTCGGCGCCTTGTCGGGCGGTGCCTTGCCGGGCAGCGCCTCGAAAAACGTGTAGCCGAGCGTGACGGTGTCCACGTTGGCCGGAAGCCGCGGGTCGACCACGAACCGCACCGGCAACTTGTTGACCTTGCCCGCCACCAGCGGCTGCTGGCTGAAGCAGAAGCATTCCGTCTTGCTGAAATAGCGGGCTGCGGTCGACGGCGCGACACTCGGGATGGCCTGGCCAATCATGTCGCGCGCTTCTCGGTTGACGACTTCGAATTCGACGGCCGTCACGACGCCGGGATGGACCACGAGCTTGTGCGACGGCGCCTTGAACTCCCAGCCGAGTCCGGCAGTAACGCTGGTGACGAATTCGATCGTCACTTCGCGCGAGAGATCCGGGCGCATCGCCTCGGCCTGCGCGGCAGACAGTTCCCCAGTCTTGCCATTGAGGCCGGTGACTTCACAGAACACGTCGTACAGCGGCACTAGCGCATAGCCAAAGCCGAACATCAGGGCCGTCAAGCCCATCAGTTTCAATGCCAGACGCCGGTTCGCGCCGCTGCGGGTGTTCTGCATCGAATCAGAATCTCGTCACGAAGAAGCTCACGTAGAAGGCGATCGCGACGGCCGCCAGTATGATTGCCGTGCGCATCGCCGCCTTGCGTCGCCCATCCTGTCGTGGACCGTTCGTCATCGCTGCCGGCATCCTTCAGCGCATGCCGCCTTCGATCGTCGCCGGTGCCGGCGGTGTCGAGAAACTGTGGTACGGCGGCGGAGAGGACAGTGTCCACTCCAGGCCATGCGCACCTTCCCAAACCTGTGCCGTCGCCTTCTTGCCGCCGCGCACGCACTTGACGACGCAGATCACGAACAGGATCTGCGACGCCCCGAACACGAAACCGCCGATGCTCGACACCATGTTCCAGTCGGCGAACTGCACGGAATAGTCCGGGATGCGACGCGGCATGCCGGCGAGGCCGAGGAAATGCTGCGGGAAGAACAGCACGTTGACGGAGATCGTCGACAGCCAGAAGTGCAGCTTGCCGAGCTTCTCGTCGTACATGTGGCCGGTCCACTTCGGCAGCCAGAAGTAGGCGCCCGCCATCAACGCGAAGACGGCGCCGGTGACCAGCACGTAATGGAAGTGTGCGACGACGAAATAGGTGTCGTGATACTGGAAGTCGATCGGGGTCATGCCGAGCATCAGGCCCGAGAAACCGCCGATCGTGAACAGCACGACGAAGGCGATCGCGAAGAGCATCGGCGTCTCGAAAGTCATCGAGCCCTGCCACATCGTCGCGGTCCAGTTGAACACTTTCACGCCGGTCGGCACCGCGATCAACACCGTTGCGTACATGAAGAACAGCTCACCCGCGAGCGGCATGCCAACGGTGAACATGTGATGCGCCCACACGATGAACGACAGGAAGGCGATCGAGGCTGCCGCGTACACCATCGAGCTATAGCCGAACAGCGGCTTGCGCGCGAAGGTCGGGATGATCGCCGAGGCAATGCCGAACGCCGGCAGAATCAGGATGTATACCTCCGGGTGACCGAAGAACCAGAAGATGTGCTGGAACAGCACCGGATCGCCACCACCTGCCGCGCTGAAGAACGAAGTCCCGAAGAACTTGTCGGTCAGGAGCATCGTCACCGCACCGGCGAGCACCGGAATCGAGGCGATCAAAAGGAACGCCGTGATGATCCATGTCCACACGAACAGCGGCAGCTTCATCAGCGTCATGCCCGGTGCACGCATGTTGAACACGGTCGCAATGATGTTGATCGCGCCGGCGATCGACGAGGCGCCCATGAAATGAACGGCGAAGATCAGGAACGGAAACGCATCACCGAGCTGCAGCACGAGCGGCGGATACATCGTCCACCCGCCGGCCGGCCCGCCGCCCGGCATGAAGAGTGTCGACAGGAGCAGCGTGAACGCGAACGGCAGGATCCAGAAGCTCCAGTTGTTCAGACGCGGCAGCGCCATGTCCGGTGCGCCGATCATCATCGGGATCAGCCAGTTCGCGAAGCCGGTCCATGCCGGCATCACCGCGCCGAAGATCATCACCAGCGCGTGCATGGTGGTCATCGAATTGAAGAACTGCGGGTCGACCCATTGCAGCCCCGGCTGGAAGAGCTCGAGGCGGATGATCATCGCCATCGAGCCGCCGATGAAGAACATGATCAGCGAGAACACGAGGTACATCGTGCCGATGTCCTTGTGATTCGTCGTCACCAGCCAACGCTTGATGCCGGTCGGCGCGTGATGCGCGTGATGCGCGTCGTGATGGGCGGTTGCCTCACTCATGGGCTTTCCCTCGAATCTGTCGATGCTGTGAACGTCGGAGCGGCGATCAACGGGCGACGGCGACGGTGACGCCGTGCACGTCGTCGGCAGCGGCGGCAGTCGCCGGCGCCTGAGCGGCCTTCATTTTTTCGAGCCAGGCCGCGTATTCCGCTTCAGGTAATGCGCGCACGACCACCGGCATGAAGCCGTGATCCTTGCCGCACAACTCGGCGCATTGGCCGCGATAGACGCCCGGTTCCTTGATCAGCGCCCACGATTCGTTGATGTAGCCAGGGATTGCATCGCGCTTCCAGCCGAGCGCCGGCACCCACCAGGCGTGGATGACATCGGCCGCGGTCGTCAGGAAGCGGATCTTCTGGCCGACGGGTACGACGAGTTCGTTGTCGACTTCGAGGAGATAGTTTTCGACGGTCTTGGGATCGATGCCGGAGCCGAGCTGGCGGGCGGCGTCGCTCGGTTTGGCCAGGGTGCTGTAGTACCCGACGCCTTCGTTGACGTAGTCGTAGCGCCAGCGCCACTGGTAACCGGTGACCTTGATCGTCATCGCGCTGTTCGAGACGTCCTCCATCATGATCAGCGCCTTCGTCGCCGGCACTGCCATCACGACCAGGATGATGGCGGGTACTGCCGTCCAGCAGAATTCGACCAGCGTGCTCTCATGCCACTGCGCGGCCACGGCGCCTTTCGATTTCCGGAATTTGTGTATGGAATAGAAGATGGCGCCGAAAACGACAATGCCGATAATCACGCAGATCCACAGGATCATCATGTGCAGGTCGTAGACCGTTTCGCTGTAGGGCGTGACACCTCTGGGCAGGTTCAACTGGCTCCACGCGGCCTGCGCCATCAGCGGTGCCGACAACAGCGCAGCTCCCGACCCGCCGCGGGCAAGCTTGGACATCGAGATCGTCATGAAAGGGCTCCCAAGGCTTTGAACACGAAAGCACATCGTCGTTATCCGGCAGGCGAGCCGCCGTGGTCTCTGGTCGTTTCGCCGCGTTCCCTCGTCGCCGGCGATCGCCCCGTCTGGTCTCAAGACCGTAGACTTTTTATTGACCTAGATCATTCTATCGAGTTTTTCCCAGCGCGTTAACCAAAGCGAGCGCCAATGTGCGGCGTTCACCGTCGGTCAGGAAGCTGCCGACGTCCGCGGCCTTGCCGTGAGACCCGATGCGCAGCCGACTCGGATGCCAGCCACGCGTTTCGTCGAGCATCACGCCGACCCAGGCCCGTTCGTACTCGTAGCGCTGCTCGGGACCATGCCGTCCTTTTTCGATGATCAGATAGCGGGGTGTCAGTCGGATGACTTCGCGCATCTGGCCGGTCCAGTGCACGTACCAGAAAGCGAGCCACAGCGATCCGACTTCGAGGCCGGCAAAGGGCAGCACCATCGGCACGCCATGGAAGAGGAAAAGCAGCCCGCTCGACAGCGGGATGACGGAGATGACGCAGAGCCAGCGCTTGGCCTCGCGCCAGGTCAGCGAACGGGTGGGCCGTACGACCCACACCGTCTCGTCGTGCATGTCGTTGTCGAATTTCTCGACCATCGTCGCCCGCCCACCGTGATCACCGGATCAACAGGCGGCGATGTGTACCGCCGCGGCATCCAGGAAGGGGGCGATGGTATCGGGCGTGGGGTCGGGTCGGTAGGGGACGCGGGCGAGCAGCGGTGCCGGCAATCGCGCCGCGAGTGTGTCGATCGTCGCATCGCCCCAGGCGTAGTCCGGCGTCAGCGTGTTCGCGATCCAGCCGGCGAACGACAGACCGTCGGCGACGATCGCGCGGGCCGTCAACAACGCGTGGTTCAACGCGCCGAGGCGAATACCGACGACGAGCAGTACCGGCAAGCCGAGGCGCCGCGGGAGATCGGCGAGCATCGCGTGCGCCGTCAACGGCAGCGCCCAGCCACCGATGCCTTCGACGAGCACGACGTCGGCGCGCAGCCGGAGCTGCCGATAAGCCGCGTCGATCCGATCGAGATCGATCGACTCGCCGGCGGCCGCAGCGGCAAGGTGCGGCGCCGTCGGCGCCTCGTACACGCACGGGCACACGAGTTCGCGTCGCAGTTCCACGTTCGCATGGGCTTGCAGCAGCACGGCATCATCATTGACGAGTTCGCCGTCGATCCAGGTTGCGCCGGCGGCGACCGGCTTCATGCCGGCGACCCGCAGGCCGCGGCTTCCGATCGCCCGCAACAGTGCGGCGGTGACGACGCTCTTACCGATTCCGGTGTCCGTACCGGTGACGAACAGATGCGCGGACGACTGCACGGCGACCTCAGCGCTCGCGACGGCTCAGCCGGCTCAGCGGATACGTCGTGACCGTCGAGCCGTCCTGGCGGCGCGTATCGCGCTGTGGCGCCCACGCATGCCCGTAGACGACCTCGTAAGTCGCCGGCAGCAGCCCCTCGTGCCGGTAGGGTTCGTAGCCGGCGGTCAGCGCGGCAAGCCGGTGGCGGCCGGTCAACGCGCGGTTACGACCGAGCAGGTTGTTCTGCGCGCCGATTCCTTTCAAATCGCGCATCAACGTCAGCACGTCCGGGTAGGTGACGACGAGATCGTCACGCTCCATCACCGGACTCGACAGGCCGGCGTGGATCAGCGCATCGCCGACGTCGTGCATGTCGCGGAAGCGGTTCACGTGCGGTGCGGCGTCGGCCGCGTCCCAGGCGGCGCGCAGCTCCTTCAACGTGTCCGGTCCCAACGTCGAGAACAGCACCAGGCCGCCGGGTCTGAGCACCCTGGCGCAGTCGGTGAAGACGGCGAGAAGGTCCTCGCACCACTGGAGCGTCAGCGACGAGACGATGAGATCCACGCTCGCGTCGGCGAACGGCAGCGCTCGCGCGTCGGAGCAGACGTAGTGACGACGCGAGAACCAGCGCGGCGCGCCGCGGCGCGCGGTGGCGAGCATCGCCGGCGCGAGATCCGCGAGTACCACATGTGCACGCCGATAGCGCTGCTCGAGCCGTTGCGTGCAGTAACCGGTGCCGGCACCGAGATCGACGATCAGCGCGGGGTCGATCGTCATGTAACCGAGACGCTCGATGAGGCGGGCGGCGACTTCGCGTTGCAGCGCTGCATGCCGGTCGTAGTCCGCGGCAGCAGCGTCGAAGGCGCGGCGTACCGCCCGCGTGTCGAGCTCGGCCATGTTCAGGGTGCCGTCGTTGCCGGCAGGCTGTCGAGCGTGTGGGCAAGGGCGTCGACGAGGCCGTCGATCTGCGCAGGTTCGTGCGCTGCCGACAGGCAGATCCGCAAACGCGAGGTGCCTTCGGGGACCGTCGGCGGGCGCACGGCGCGCACGTAATAGCCGGCGGTCTCGAGCGCCGCCGACGCGGCGAGCGCACGCGCGTCGTCGCCAAGCACAATCGGCTGGATCGGGGTCGTCGACGCGGGTGGCTCGCAGCCGGCCGCGGCCAGGGCCGCGCGGAAGCGTCCGATGTTTGCATGCAGACGCGTGATCACACCGTCGTCGCGCTCGATGAGATCGAGCGCGGCGACGCAGGCGCTCATCAGCGCCGGCGGCGTCGCCGTGTCATAAATGAATGTCCGCGCGCGTTGCAGCAGCGAGGCGATCAAATCATCGCGACCGACGACGGCCGCGCCACTGACCCCGAGTGCCTTGCCGAAAGTCACGACGAGCAACGGCACCTCGTGCTGCGTCAGCCCGCATTCAGCAGGCAGCCCACGACCACCGCCGAGCACGCCGAATCCATGTGCGTCGTCGCAGACGAGCAGCGCGTCGTGCGCGCGCGCCAGTCGCGCCAATTCACGCAGCGGAGCGCGATCGCCATCCATGCTGAACACACCGTCGGTGACGATGAGTTTGCGTGTCGATGTCGACGCGGCGAGCCGACGTGCGAGATCGTCGACGTCGCCATGGCGATAGCGCGTCGACGTCGCGCCGGACAGACGCACGCCGTCGATCAGCGACGCATGATTCAGCTTGTCGTGAAAGATCTCGTCATGGCGGCCGGCGAAGCTCGCGAGCGTGCCGAGATTGGCGAGATAGCCGGACGAAAAGAGCAGCGCGCGATCGCGGCCGAGATAGCGCGCGATGCGCGTCGCGCACTCGCGGTGAACCTCGGTCCAGCCACCGAGCAGCGCGGCCGATCCTGCGCCGACCCCATAGCGCGCGATGGCCGCGACTGTCGCGTCTTTTAGCGCGCGATGAGCGGCGAGCCCGAGATAATCGTTGCCGCAGAAATTGACGAGCGCGCGAGCGCCGAACGCGATGCGCGCACCGGTCGCGCTGCTGCGCGTGTCGAGCGAGCGTGCACGCTGACGCGAACCTTCAGGATGCCGGCTGGCCTCGACCGTCATCCGTGCGCGGGCGCCGTGTGGGGCGTGATCCCGAGCTTGTCGAAGAGCTGTCGATCTTCATCGACCAGCGGATTCGGCGTCGTCAACAGTTGCTCACCGTAGAAGATCGAATTCGCGCCGGCGAAATAGGCGAGTGCCTGGCCTGCTTCGCCGAGCTCCTTGCGCCCTGCAGACAGGCGAATGCAGGTTTTCGGCATCATGATGCGAGCTGCGGCAATCACGCGCACGACGTCGAAACAGTCGACCGGCGCCTCGCGTTCAAGCGGTGTTCCTTCGACGCGCACGAGCTGGTTGATCGGCACGGATTCTGGCTGCACGGGCATGTTCGCGAGTGTGCACAGCAGGCCTGCGCGATCAGACACGCCCTCACCGAGACCGACGATGCCGCCGCAGCAGACGTTGATGCCGGCATTGCGCACAGCATCGAGCGTATTCAGGCGGTCTTCGTAAGTGCGCGTGGAAATGACCTGACCGTAGTACTCGGGCGACGTGTCGAGATTGTGATTGTAGTAATCGAGACCGGCCTGTTTGAGCTGGCTGGCCTGTTGCGGTTTGAGCATGCCCAAGGTCACGCAGGTCTCGAGGCCGAGCCCTTTCACCGCTTCGATGAGTTCGGCGACCTGGTCGATGTCGCGATCCTTCGGTGCCCGCCACGCGGCGCCCATGCAGAAGCGCGTCGCACCGGCGTGCTTGGCTTTGCGCGCGGCATCGAGCACGGTATCGACATCGAGCAGCGGCTCGTTCGCGACCCCGGTCTCGTAGCGCACACTCTGCGGGCAATACGCGCAATCTTCCGGGCAGCCGCCCGATTTGATATTCAGCAGCGTGCTGAGCTGAATGCTGTTCGGGTCGAAATGTTCCTGGTGCACCTGATGCGCGCGGAACAGCAGGTCGTTGAACGCCTGATTCAGCAGCGCTTCGACTTCGGGCACCGTCCAGTCATGGCGTTCGGACGGCGGGCACGGGGCAGGCTGGCGCTGGGCGTTGAGCATCGAAACCTCGTCAGGGAAGTGTGGGGTCGAAATGAAAGGTGCGGCGCGATGCGCGGTCACTGGTCAACGTTAATCGAAGGTCTCAAACCTTACAACTGGCTAAAAATTAGCCATCTCGGTCGTTGGTTGCCGGCGCGCTGCATCCTGTGCGCGACGCCGACGGCGGGCTGCACGCTATGCGACGCGTGCATCGATGACTTGCCGTGGCGCCTGCCGGCGAGTGCCACGCGTGCGCCGCGCGTGCAGGCGAGTTTCGACTATGCATTTCCGATCATCGAATGCATCGGCCGCGCGAAGCTCGGCGGGGACTGCGGTCTCGCGCGCGAAATCGGCGGCTGGATGGCGACGCGGCCCGTGGCGGCGGCGTTCGCCTGCGATGTCGTCGTCGCCGTTCCCCAGCACTGGCGACGCGCGGTCGCCCGCGGCTACAACCAGGCGCTCGAAATGGCGAAGCCCGTGGCGGCGATGCTGGGCCGACCCGTGTCGGCCGGGGCGCTGCGGCGCGCAGTCGGCACGCCGCAGCGCGGGCTCGGACGCCGCGCGCGTGAGCGGAATATCGCGGGCCGCATGACGGCCGACCGCTGCGTCGATGGGCTGCGCGTGCTCGTGATCGACGACGTCACGACGACGGGTGCCACGTTTCGCGAAGCCGAACGCGCGCTCGGGGCCGCCGGCGCGGCCACGGTCGTGTGCTGGGCGGCGGCGGCCGTCGAGTGACGCCGTTGCGCTGGTTCAAGTGTCGAGATTCGTCACGCTGAGCGCATGGCGCTCGATGAATTCCCGACGCGGTTCGACCTGATCGCCCATCAGCGTCGAAAAGATCTCGTCCGCCGCGACAGCGTCTTCGATCTTCACCTGCATCAGATTACGCGTCTCGATATTCATGGTCGTGTCCCAGAGCTGCTCGGGATTCATTTCGCCGAGGCCCTTGTAACGCTGCGTCGACACGCCGCGCCTGGCGTCCT
>JADZCB010000293.1 GCA_020851775.1 Gammaproteobacteria bacterium | reverse complement strand
TCGACGAGCTTGCGTGAAATCGTCAGCCCGAGGCCGGTTCCCCCGTACTTGCGCGTCGTCGACGAATCGACCTGGGTGAAACTCGCGAATATCTGGTGCTGCTTGTCGGCGGGAATGCCGATGCCGGTGTCGCGGATCGCGATACGCACCCAGCCGGGCCCGCGGTGCCGCTGTCCGCGTTCGACGATCACGGCGATTTCGCCGCGCTCGGTGAACTTCAGCGCATTGCCGATCAGGTTGAGGACGACCTGACGCAAGCGCGCCGGATCGCCTTTGACGCGCGGTATGACGTCCGGCATCACGCCGACGGCAAGCTCCAGTCCCTTGGCCGCGGCCTTCAGCGCATGGATGTCCGCAGACTGTTCGACGAGATCGCCGAGATCGAAGTCGATCTGCTCGAGGATCAATTGCCCCGCCTCGATCTTCGACAGGTCGAGGATGTCGTTGACGAGGCTCAGCAACGCCTCGCCGGCATTGCGGAACACCGCCACGTAGCGCTCCTGATCGGTCGACAGCCGCGTGTCGGACAGCAGCTCCGCCATGCCGATGATCGCGTTCAGCGGCGTACGGATCTCGTGGCTCATCGAGGCGAGAAAGTCCGACTTCACCCGCGAAGCCGCCAGCGCCTGATCGCGTGCTTCGGCGAGTTCCTGCGTCTGACGCCGCACCTGTTCCTCGATCACGCGATTGCGCGCGGCGAGTTCGCGTGCCTGCAGTTCCTTCGCGCGTGCCAGCGCGATCAGCAGCAGCGTCACGCCGGCGCCGAGGATGGCGGCGACGAACAGTGTGCCCTTGTCGAGATCGCGCCAGTACAGTCCCTTGTTGACGATCAGACGCACCGAATAGCGATCGAAACGCACCTGACTGCTCTCCTCGAGCTCGCGCAGCGGCACGCGCGCGGCGTCCCGCGCAGCCTGTTTGCTGAACAGCAGCTTGCGGCCTCCGACCCCTTCGGATTCGAGGAACAGATGCAGCGTCAGATCGGTATCCTCGATCAGACTCCCGAGCAGGCGGACCGGATCGATCTGTGCGACGACCAGCTCGTTGCCCGCGCCGCGCGCCCCGGCGGCGGGCACCGGTCGCGCGAGCCAGTAACCGCTGCCCGCGGCGCCGTTCAGCGGAAATACCACCGGCGTAACGGCCTCGTCTTCGAGTGCACTGCGCAGATCCGATGCATAGGGCAGATCCGAGCCGATGTTCAGGACCGCCGGCGGTGCGACCTCACCCTGCACGCGCCGCTGGCGCAGCACGAAGTCGTTGCCCTGTGCGGGATCGCGGCGATACCAGGCGATCGCGGTGACGAATTCGTGACGACGGATCAGCTCGCCGCTCAAGCGCTCGAACGAGGCAACGGCGATGTCGTCGGAAGCCGCGCCGAGGAAGCCGGCGATCGCCTCGATCGCTTCGTGGGCCGCGCGCAGCCCCATGCGGGCGGTGTCGTCGACGGTCAACGATTCGAAGGCGAAGGCGCGGTTCTCGGTCTCGACGGCGTTGCCCCACGCGAGCAGCAGCAGCACGCCGGAGAACGACAGGCCGAGCGCCGCCGCGACGAAATAGAAGAACCAGATCGACGTATGACGCGGCGTCAGCGGCCGCGCCGCCGGCGCGGGAGTCGGCACGGCGGTCGTGGCGTCGTGCATGCGAGCGCGCGACCGTCAGTCGAACACGGGCTCGACGCGCGCGAGGTAATCGGCGAGATCGGCGAGCGCGCGCTCGATGCGGGGGACGTCTTCGCGCAGCGCCGCCTGTTCGAGCACGCCACCGTAATCGGTGATGGGATCGAACCCATAGCCGCCACCTGCCCCCTTCATGCTGTGTCCGAGCAGCCGGATCTTCGCGAAATCGCCGGCGATCAGTGCGGCACCGATCTGTTCGACGTCGTGGCGTCGATTGTTCAGGAAACCCGGGATCAGATCCTCGATGTCGGGATCGATGTTCACTCTGATGCGGTCGCTCATCGCCCTCTCCCGCGCCGGCCGGAGCCGGCGCTTCACTGGTCGGATTCGTCCTGCTCGCCGGCGTTGCCACGAAAGCTCGTGGCGTCGATGCCGTGGAAGCCGAGCAGTTTGTAGAACTCGGTGCGGTTGCGGCCGGCAATGCGCGCCGCCGTCGCGACGTTGCCGTTGGCCACGCGCAGGACGCTGATCAGATAGCGTCGCTCGAATCCGTCGCGGGCCTCCTTCAGCGTCTGGATGCGGCCCGGTTTCTCGCGCAGTGCGCGCTGGGCCAGCGCGAGTCCGATCAGATCGCCCTTGGTCAATGTAGCGCAGAGTTCGACGGCATTGACGAGCTGGCGCACGTTGCCAGGCCACGCGGCCGCGGTCAGGTAGTCGAGCGCGGCGGCGTCGAAATGCTTTTTGCGCTGCTGATGGCGGGTCGCGTGCACGCCGAGGAAATGGTCGAGCAGCAGCGGAATGTCTTCGCGCCGTTCGGCGAGGCTCGGCATGTGCAGCGGCACGACATTCAGGCGGTAATAGAGATCCTCCCGGAAATCACCGATGCGCACGAGTTCGTCGAGGTGGCTGTGGGTCGCGGAAATGATGCGCGTGTCGACGACGACCGAGCGCGTCGCGCCGACCGGACGCACCTGCAGGTCCTGCAGCACGCGCAGCAGTTTGACCTGCAGCCCGAGCGGCATGTCGCCGATTTCGTCGAGAAACATCGTGCCGCCGTCCGCGGCCATGAAGAGGCCTTCGTGCCGGGTGTTCGCCCCCGTGAACGCGCCCTTCTCATGGCCGAACAATTCGGATTCGAGCAGGTTTTCCGGGATCGCGCCGCAGTTCACGCCGATGAACGCGCGCGGCGCACGCGAGCTGGCATCGTGGATGGCCCGCGCGAGCACTTCCTTGCCGGTGCCGGTTTCACCGCTGA
>JADZCB010000292.1 GCA_020851775.1 Gammaproteobacteria bacterium | reverse complement strand
CCCCGTTCTGCCGCGACAGATTGCCTTTCAGCACGAGCCGCTCCTGCAGCGCCTTCGTCATGCCCATCACGTTGACGGGCTTCACCGCCTTGTCGGTGCTGATCATCACGAAGGTCTGCACGTGATGCCGCAGCGCGCAGTCGACGAGGTTCTCGGCGCCGAGCACGTTGGTGCGGATGGCCTCACCCGGATGCTGCTCGCAGGCCGGCACCTGCTTGAGCGCGGCGGCATGGAACACGACATCGACGCCGCACATCGCCTCGTCGACGACGTCGCGATTGCGCACGTCGCCGATCACGAAGCTCAGATCCTTGCGCCCCTGATAGAAGACCCGCATGTCGTACTGCTTCTTCTCGTCCCGCGACAGCACGCGCACTTCGCGCACGCCGGCGTTGAGCAGGCGGCGCACGACGAAATTGCCGAACGAGCCGGTGCCACCGGTGACCAGCACCGTCTTGTTGCCGTAATCCATGTCCCCTCCTGCGCGGCCGGCGTCAGAGATACGTCGGCGCGCAGGGCGTTGTGCAAGCTTCGGGCCACGTTGCAGATCGCGGGACTTGCAGGCCGCCGCCGTGCGAGGTGCCGGAAACGGGACAGCGGTCGTGTTTTCACCGGTTTTCGCCAACAGTTGCCGCGCGCGCTGCCGATAAGAAAACCGGTCGGCACTGGTCGCCGGCCACTTTCATCGAGAACCTCAAAGGTCAGTGAATGAATTCAACGCCCCGCGCCATGCAAAACGGCATTTTCGAATATCGCAAAGTAGGGGTGCAGACCGGTGTCGAGAATGCCAGTCCGCACAAGTTGATCCAGATGCTGCTCGACGGCGCCGTCGAGAAGGTGCAGCTCGCACGCGGTTACATGGAACGGCGGGAAACCGCGAAGAAAGGACAGACCGTGTCATGGGCGATGGCCATCATCGATGGGCTGCGCAGCAGTCTCGACATGAACCGCGGCGGCGCAGTCGCGGAAAATCTCGATGCGCTCTACGACTACATGCTGCGCCGGCTCACCGAGGCCAATCTGACCGACGATCCGGCGATGCTGGACGAAGTCTCGAAGCTGCTGAACGAGATCCGTGACGGCTGGAATGGCATCGCCTGATCTGCGCGCCGCGCTCACCGACATCGACACCCTGTCCGGCGCACTCGCCGCCGCGGCGGGCGCCGGCGAGTGGAGCGAGGTGCTGCGCCTCGACGACGCGCGCGTCCAGATCCTCGCGTCTCTCCCGGCAAGCTGCTTCGACGAGGCCGACCCCGAGATCCAGACCGTCCTCGAACACGCGCTGGCCGTCACCCGTGCGGTGCTCGACGAAGCCCGGCACCAGCAGGCCAGTAATGCGGATTCGCTGCGTGATTTGCATCGCGGCCAGCGTGGCGCACGTGCCTATCTGAACAGCGGCGGCTGAGGGAACTCTGCACCAGGCACGGCCGCGCCCTTCGGCACCCACTCGATTGTGCCAGCCTGTGTCGATGAGCTTGCGTATTCGCGGAGGCTGACTAGACTCCGCACTTGCGCCGCGTCACCTTTTTGACTGATGCCGTACCCACTCCGTCGGCATCGGTCACGATTCTCTGACGCATCATCCGCACGATACGCAAGCAGATTGGGGCTCCCATGGCGGACACGCCGATACTCGTCATCGAAAACGATCCCGAACGGGCACGACACCTCTGCGAGGTCCTGACCTACCTCGATCTGCCGAATCAGGCAGTCGACGGCAACGGCGACTGGGCAGCGCTGCTCGATGCCCAGCAACCCCGCTATCTCGTGCTGCTCGGTGATTGTGGCAGTGCGGATGCGAGGCGCCAGGTGTTTCGTCAGGTCAAGGCGCAGGACCCGTATGCACCGTTGGTGCTGCTCGACTTCGCCGACCACGATGCGGGTCAGTACGCGGACATCGAGAGCGGCGTGCTCGCCCACGTCCGCATGCCGCTCCGGCATGCGCAGGTCGAGCACGTCTTGCAGCGCGTCGACACCTGGCGCGAGAACCGTCACCAGGCCGGATCCCAGCGCAACCCGGAGCTGTTCCGCAACCTGGTCGGGTCCAGCAAGGGCATCCAGCGCGTGCGCAACATGATCGAGATGGTCGCGAAGAGCGACGCCAACGTGCTGATCACCGGCGAATCGGGTACGGGCAAGGAAGTCGTCGCCCGCCACATCCATCATCATTCGGTGCGCCGGGCGAAGCCGTTCGTGCCGCTGAACTGCGGCGCGATCCCGCCCGATCTGCTCGAAAGCGAGTTGTTCGGCCACGAGAAAGGCGCGTTCACCGGCGCCATCACCTCGCGCCAGGGGCGCTTCGAGATGGCCGACGGCGGCACGCTGTTCCTCGATGAAATCGGCGACATGAGCCTGTCGATGCAGGTGAAGCTGCTGCGCGTGCTGCAGGAACGGACCTTCGAGCGGGTCGGCAGCAACAAGAGCATCTCGGTCAATGTCCGGATCATCGCCGCGACACACGTGAACCTCGAACAGGCGATCGCCGACGGGCGCTTCCGCGAGGATCTGTTCTATCGCCTGAACGTGTTCCCGATCGAGACCCCGCCGTTGCGCGATCGCGCCGAGGATCTGCCGCTGCTCGTCAACGATCTCGTCGAACGGCTCGGCCATGAAGGACGCGGCACCATTCGATTGTCGCCGCAGGCGATCGAGTCGCTCGCCAGCTACAGTTGGCCCGGCAACGTGCGCGAGCTGGCGAATCTCGTCGAGCGTCTCGCGATTCTCTATCCGAACGGAGTCGTCGACGTGCAGGATCTGCCGGAAAAATACCGCGCCCACGATTTCGTGGTGCCGATACGCAGCGCCGACGCAGTTGTGCCGGCGGAGCCCGCCGAGCCGCTCGCGGCGCGCCTGCCGCGCGCCGGCCTCGATCTGAAGGAGCAT
>JADZCB010000291.1 GCA_020851775.1 Gammaproteobacteria bacterium | reverse complement strand
TCGTCGGCGACGAAGTCGATGCGATGGGCCTCGAGGACCGCGGTCAGCGCCGGGAAATACTCGGGCGGCGGCACGCGAAAGCCCGCCGAAAAGCTGATCGGCTCGGCGACGAACGCGGCGATGCTGTCCTCCGGTTCGCCGGCGATCAGTGCTTCGAGCTCGCGCGCGAGACGGGCCGAATAATCGGCGCCGGATTCGCCGGGTCGGCGCCGGCCGTGGTAATCCGGTTGCGAGACGTGGCGGAATCCCGGCAGCGGCAGGCCGAATTCCTCGTGATGGTCGCCGGTCAGACTCGCCGCGGCGAGCGTCGCGCCGTGATAGCTGCCGTGGCGTGCGACGATCGTGCGCCGGGTCGGCGTACCACGCGCGACGGCCTGGAACCACAGCAGCTTGACCAGAAAATCCAGTGCTTCGGAACCGGTCGTTGCAAACAGCACGTGAGCGTTGGCGATCGGCAGCCGCGCGACGAGTTTCTCGGCGAGTTCGAGCGCGACGCGGCTCGTGCGCTTCAGCGCGGAGACGTAGAACGGCAGTTCGCGATACTGCGCGTGGATCGCGTCGATCAGTTCCGGGTGCTGATAGCCGAGGCCCGCGACGTAGAACGACGCGGTGGCCTCGATGTATTCGCGCCCATCGGTATCGTAGACGTAGATGCCGCGGCCGTGGTCGATGAAACGGGTCTGCCGGGCCGTGGTGTCGGCGACGCGCTGGAAGCCGAGCAGCAGCGGCAGGCGTTCGTCGCCGTCGTGCAGCGCAGGCGTGGGCTTGTCGGGCATGGGCGTGTCCTCCTGGCTGCGGGCTGCTCAGCCGCGCGCCGCGCGCAGGCTGGCACGCAGCGCCTGCGTCGCCGCCGTGTCGACTGCGAGCGTCTCGTCGTCGATGCCGCCGGTGAACACGACGCCGTAGATCTCGCGCGCATGATCGAGGCTCGCATAACGCTCGAGCACGTCGTCGCGCACGCGCGCGGGATCGCGGGTCAGCGGATCGCCGTAGCCACCGCCCGCGGTGTCGAACCCGCGCAGCCATTGCCCGCGCTCGAGCACGAAGCGGCCGACGTTCGGCATCTGGCGGACGTTGCCGTCGGCATCGACGAGATCGATGCGACCGACATTGCCGTCGCCGCCGCCGCGCACGCCGCGCGCGGGATGATGCTGACCGTCGGCGGCGAACACCACCGTCATCGGGTGATCGCTCGGCCCATAGCTCATCACGAGGCCCGGCGCGCCGCGCGTGCGGCCGGCGCCCATCGTGTCGCGGGCGAGGCGCATGTCGCGATAGTGGATCGGGTAGGCGAGTTCACTGATCTCGACGCTGTCGCGGTACATCAGGCCGGCGACGACGGGAATGCCATACGTGATCCAGCCGTCGCAGCGCGGCGACGCCGGCCCACCGTTGTTGCCGATGATGAGCTGATTGACGTAGGCGTGATCGTCGTGGCGCGCATCGAGGCCGGAAATCACCGAAAACCCCGCACCCATGCCCATGCCGCCTTCGGCGAGGCCGTAGCCGTCGCCGAGCGCGGCCAGCGCCGCCTGCACGTTGTTCAGCAGGCGTTCGGAGACGTTCGTCGTTGCCACCGAGCAACTGTGCGGGAAGCGCGGGATGCCGATCGCGGCGCCTTCGCGCAGCTTCATGCGGATACAGCGATAGGACCCGCCGTTGCGCGGGATGTCGCTCGGCAGACAGTTGTAGACGCCGGCGACCGCGTTGCTGATCGCGCACGCCTCGGACAGGTTGAGCCCGTTGTCCATGCAGTCGACATTGGCGGTGAGGTCGAGCTCGACGATGCCGGCCTGCGGATCGACGGTGACTTTCGTGCGGACCGGGATGCTGTCCGGCATGAACGGCGGGATCGGATCGTGGAAGTTCTCGCGTTCGATCACCGCGGCCGGCAGCGCACGAATCGCCTGCCGCATCCGGTCTTCACTGTAATCGAACCATTGCGTGACGAAGCATTTCAGCGTGTCGGTGCCGTATTTGCGGAAGATGTCATGGATGCGCTTTTCCCCGGTGCGCACCGCGCCGAGCATTGCGAGGAAGTCGCCGTACCAGTAGTCCGGCACGCGGATGCGCCGCTGGCACATGCGGATGATGTCCGTGTTGGTGACGTGGGCACGCTGCACACGCACGGCCGGAAAAATCAGCGCCCCTTCCTCGTAGATGTCACGCGCGGCGGCGTGATACGTCGTCGGCAGACTGTTGCCGATGTCGGCC
Organism: Gammaproteobacteria bacterium; assembly: GCA_020851775.1. GTDB lineage: Bacteria > Pseudomonadota > Gammaproteobacteria. The sequence goes on along the minus strand of JADZCB010000291.1, from coordinate 2,745 downwards.
TGATGCGCCTTCGCGCAGACGTTGAACAGGTGTTCGCCGTCCCAGAACACCGGCACGATCAGCGTGTGATCGGCGGGATGCGAGTTGCCGCTGTAGGGATCGTTGTGGAGATACGCATCGCCTTCGGCGATGTCGTCGTGATACGCGCACATCGCCGCGGTCTGCAGGTTGAGCCCGTAGGTGTGAGCCGGCAGCCCCTCTGCCGTCGCGAACAGTTCGTTGTCGCCGGTCGTGATGCCGCACGAAAAATCGCGCGCGCTGTTGATCACCGCCGAGCGACCCGTGCGCAGCATCGTGTTCGTCATTTCGCGCACGACCCCGTCGAAGCGGTTCGCGAGAACGGCGAGCAGCATCGGCGACAGCGCATGCGTGATCTGCGGCTTGTTCATGAGGTGCTCCTTCAGCAGTCGATCTCGACCAGGAAGCTGCCCGACGGCAGCAGCCGTGCGCGGCTGCCGGGCGGCAGCACCAGGGTCGTCGTCGCTTCCTCGATGATCGCCGGGCCGCTGACGGGCGCGTCGATGCCATCGCCGCGATAGACCGCGGTGTCCAGGGCGACGTGTTCGTCGAAGTGGGCACGTCGCGTCGTGCGCGGCGCGTTCGCGCCGCGCCGGTCCGTCACCGGTGTCGCCGGCGGCTGCGGCAGGCTGACCGACACGCGGCCGGTCCAGTTCAGGAATTCGATCGGGCTGGCTGGATCGTCGACGCTGTAGATGCGCCGGTGATTCGCGTGAAACGCGTCGATCATCTGCGCGACGTCGGTGTCGCGGGCAAGGCGCGGCGCCGGCAGATCGACGCTGATGTCCCACACCTGTGCCGCGTAATGCGCATCGACCCGATACGCGGTGCGGCGTGCGCCGAAGCCGCGCGTCGCGAGGCGGCTGGCGAACGCGTCGAGTTCGGCATCGATGCGATCGAGTGCGGCATTCACGGCGGCGCGATCGAATTGCGTCGAACGCGTCGGCACGCTCGCTGCGCATTCGAGCTGGACGTCCGAGAACTGCATGCCGCACGCGGACAGCACACTCGCCGTGCGCGGCACGATGACGTGGCGACAGCGCAGCTCGCGCGCGATCGGCAGGATGCCGAAACCGGCGGCGCCACCACCGGCGACGATCACTGCTTCGCTCGGGTCGAGGCCTTCGCTGACGGTGATGTCCTTGATCGCGTTGATCATGGTCTCGTTCGACACTGCGAAGACCGAAAAGGCGGCCGCCTCGATCGACAGTCCGAGTGGCGTGGCGATCGTCGCGATCGCTGCGCGTGCGGCGTCGGAATCGAGCCGCATGCGGCCGCCGAGGAAATAGTCGGGATCGATGTAGCCGAGCACGAGCGCCGCGTCGGTGACCGTCGGGGCCGTGCCACCCTGGCCGTAGCACGCGGGGCCCGGGTGCGCGCCGGCACTGCGCGGCCCGACGCGCAACAGCCCCGCCGCGTCGATCCATGCGATCGAGCCGCCGCCGGCGCCGACGCTGCGCGCGTCCACCGCCGGGATCCCGAGCATGTGGCCCGTGAAGGTGCCGCCGAGCCAGGTGTCCTGCGTGATCGTGATGCGGCCGTCGCGGATCAGGCTCACATCGAAAGTCGTGCCGCCGGTATCGACGACGAGCACCGATTCCGGCTGTTCGGCGCTGGCCGCATAACGGCGGCCGGCGACGGGCGCCATCGCGGGGCCCGAGCGCACCGTGTGGATCGGACGCGCGATGACGCTGTCGACGTCGAGGCAGCCGCCCTGCGTGGTGCTGACGAGGATTTCACCGCCGTAGCCCACCGCGCGCAGATCCGTCTGCAGATGGCGCAGATGCGCCTGCATCAGCGGTTTGATCGACGCGTCGATCGCGGCCGACGACGCGCGGCGATACTCGCGGAGGATCGGGTTCAGTGCGTGGCCGAGCGTGTAGGGCACGCCCGGCAGATCGGCCTCGATCAGTTCGCCGATGCGGCGTTCGTGTGCGGGATTCGCGGTCGACCACAGCAGCGACACCGCGACCGCCTCGAAGCGCCGCTCGCACAGTACGCGCAGGATCTCGCGCGTCGCCGCTTCGTCGAGCGGCAGCAGCACGCGCCCGCGCGAGTCGATGCGTTCCGGGATCTCGAAGGTGTGCCGGCGCGGCAGGTACGGCGCCGGGAACGGCGTCGCGAAATCGTGCGGGTTGAACTTGCCGCCTTCGCGCAGCACGAGCACGTCCGGGAAGCCCGCCGTGGTCAGCAACGCGGTGCGCGCGATGTTGCCGGTGACGATCGCGTTCGTCGCGCGCGTCGTGCCGTAGATCAGGATGTCGGTGCGTGCGAGTACCTCGGCGGCACCGAGTCCGAGATTGTCGGCGGCGCTCGCGAGTGCGGCGGACAGGCCGTCGAAGATGCGATCGGGAGTCGTCGGCGCCTTGCCGATCGTGAAGCGGCCGCCGTCGTCGGCGACGACGACATCCGTGAAGGTGCCACCGGTGTCGACGCTGATCCGCCAGCCGCCCGCGTGTGCCGGTTTCGTCATCGTCCGCGCCCCCGGTGCATCCCGATGAGGCGTCGACTATAGTCAGCCGTGATCACAACTGTCAAAGAACCATCGCGGCGCTTCCGCAGGCCATGCGTCGCGCCGTGCACAGGAGTCAGCCATGACGGAAACGCCGCTCGCATTCGAACTCGCAGCCCGGCGCGCATGAACCCGGCCGACTCGCCGACCTGGCGCGCCTTCGTCGCCGCCAACGCGCGCTCCGCCGCACACGCCGAGCGTGCACGACACCATAT
>JADZCB010000290.1 GCA_020851775.1 Gammaproteobacteria bacterium | reverse complement strand
GCCGCGAGTTTCTCGCGGCGTTCGTCGTCGAGGCTCGCGAGCGATGCACGGTATTCGGCAAGCTGGAAGGCGAACTGCTCGGCTGCACGCGCCTGCGCGCCCGGCGTTGGTGCCGACGTGACGGTGAGAAACGACGACTCCGCCGCCGGCGCGGCGCCGGCGGTGGCGGCGACGAGCCGTGCGAGGCGCGCGGCGTCGAGCGCGAGCGAGGCACATTCATCGGCGAGACGCGCCGCCTCGGCACGCGCGGCAGTCGCGTCGAGTTCGACGAGTACTTCCCCGGTGGTGACGCGCTGCCCTTCCCGCACGTGCAGCCGCGTGATCACCGCCGTGGCATGTGCCTGGACCGCCTTGGTGCGGCCGGCAGTGACGACGCGACCCGGCGCGACGCCGACGATGTCGACACGACCGACCACACTCCAGGCCGCGGCGGCCACGGCGCACAGCACGATCCCCCACAGCAGCCAGCGCGCCGCCGGCAGTGGCGGGGTTTCGCCAATCTCGAGTGCCGCGGGCAGGAACTCGAGTTCCGGGTTGCGCCGGTCGCTCACGATCCGATCGGCGTGACCACGGCGCCGTCTCCCTGGAGGCGATGCAGGCGTGCGTAGCGGCCGTTGCGCGCGAGCAGTTCGCGATGCGTGCCGCGCTCGACGAGGCTGCCGCGCTCGATCACGAAGATGCAGTCGGCGTGGCGGACCGCAGACAGGCGGTGCGCGATCACGATCACCGTGCGCCCGGTGACGATCCGGCGCATGTTGGCCTGGATCAGCGCTTCGGACTCGTAATCGAGCGCACTGGTCGCTTCATCGAGGATCAGGATGCGCGGCGCGGTCACGAGCGCGCGGGCCAGCGCGATGCGCTGCCGCTGTCCGCCCGACAGCGTCGCACCGAATTCGCCGACGACGGTGTCGTAGCCCTCCGGCAGTTCGAGGATGAAACCGTGGGCACCGGCGAGCGTCGCCGCTTCGATCACGCGTTCGAGCGGCAAGGCCGGATCGCGCAGCGCGATGTTCTCGCGCACGCTGCGGTTGAACAGCCGGTTCTCCTGCAACACGACGCCGATCCGGCTGCGCAGCCAGGCCGGATCCGTCACCGCGAGATCCTGGCCGTCGATCAGCACACGCCCGGCCTGCGGCACGTGGAGGCGCTGTATCAGTTTGGTGATCGTGCTCTTGCCCGAGCCCGAGGCACCGACGATGCCGATGAACTGCCCGGCCGCGATGTCGAAGCTCAAGTCGCGCAGCACCTCGCTGCGATCGGCGCGATAGCGAAAGTCGACGCGCTCGAAGCGGATGGCACCGGCGAGCGCGGGCAGCGGCAACCGGCGCGCTCCGTGCGCCTGCTCGGGCGGCGCGTTCAGCAGATCGCCGATGCGTTCGACGGACACGCCCGCCTGCTGGTACTCGTGCCAGAGTTGTACCAGCTTCAGCAACGGCGCCGTCACGCGCGCGGCGAACAGATTGAACGCGATGAGTTCGCCGACGCTCAGCGCGCCGTCGATCACGAGTCGGGCGCCCAGCCACAGCGTCAGCACCGAGCACAGCTTCTGCACCGCGGCCGCGGCCTGGCCCGCGACCGAGGACAGCGTCTGCGTGCGCAGATCGGAAGTGGCCGCGGCGGCGAGCAGTTCGTCCCAGCGCGCCGCCTGCCGCGGTTCGACGGCCGCCGCCTTCAGCGTTTCGATGCCGGCCACGGATTCGACGAGAAACGCCTGTGCTTCGGCTCCGCGATCAAACTGCTCGTCGAGCCGGCGCCTGAGCAGCGGCGTGATGGCGAACGCGAGCGCGCCGTAGCACGGCAGACTCGCGATCACGACCAGCGCGAGGGTCGGGCTGTACACGCACATCGCGGCGATGAAAACGCCGACGAAGACGAGATCGATCGCGAGCGTCAGCGCCGCGCCGGTCAGGAAGCGGCGGACACGATCGAGTTCGCGCATGCGCGCAACGGTGTCGCCGACGCGCCGCGCCTCGAACCAGGCGCTCGGCAGTTGCAGGAGATGGCGGAACGCGCGGGCGCCGAGCGTGACGTCGATGCGCGTGGTCGTATGTTGCAGCACATAGGTGCGCAGGCTGGTCAGCACGACTTCGAACAACGACAGCAGCAACAGCCCCAGACACAGCACGTCGAGCGTCGCGAGTCCGCGATGGACGAGCACCTTGTCGACGATCACCTGAAAGCACACCGGCGCGGCGAGCGCGAAGAGCTGCAGCACGAACGACGCGACGAGCACTTCGACGAGCAGGCCGCGATGTGCCAGCAACGCCGGCAGGAACCAGCCGAATCCGAACCGCGTACCCGTGCCCGATGCCGCGGCACGGCGCGTGCACAGCACGAGATCGCCGCTCCAGCGCGCAAGAAATGCGGCACGGTCGAGCACTTCCGGCGACCCGCCCGGTGCCTGCACGAGCACACCGTCGCTCCGCACGCCGGCGAGCAGCGCCCACCCGCCGCCGCGCTCGCGAATCAGCGCGGGCAGCGGCGTGCGCGCGAGTCGCGACCAGTCGGAGCGGAGCCGGCGCGCCTTCAGGCCGAGCCATTGCGCGGCACGCACGATGTCGCGCGCGGTGAACGGCGCGCCGTCCGGCGCGAATTCATGACGCAGCCGCGCCGGATCCGTGGCGACGCCCAGCAGATGGGCGAGGCGCACGAGGCAGGCGAGCCCGGAATCGACGTCCATGTCGCGGGTATGCATACGGGCTTTCGAATGGCGGCACGGTCCCTGTGCCGGATGCCAGCATGCGCCCGCCCGGCGCGACGGACGGCGTACATGTCGCGTTGCCGGAGATCTGCGGGACGAACTCCCGCGCCCGGACCCGTCAGACGCCGCTGCGCGCCCGGCCGCGCACGCGGCGCACGACGCTGTCCGGGGCAACGTCAGCGCGCGATCACCGGCAGGACGAGATGGGACGCGTGCGCCGCGTCGTGCCACACGCCATTGCGCGCAACGCGGAAATCGGCCGCGGATTCGCGCGCGATCGGGCCGCCGGTGTTCGTATTGCGATCGAAGCGCGGGAAGTTCGAACTCGAGACTTCGAGCCGCACGCGGTGGCCGGCATGGAACACGTTCGACGTCGCGACGAGATCGATCTCGATACGCACGATGTCACCGGGAACGAGCGCGACCGGCTGCTCGAAGCCGTGCCGGTAACGCGCGCGCAGGATGCCGTCGGTCAACAGCATCGCGCGGCCGTCGGGATGGACGTCGACGAGCTTGCCGGTGAAGTCGGTGTCGGGCGCGTCGCTCTCGACGTGGAGCACGAGGGTGATCGGACCCGTCACTTCGAGATCGCGTTCGAGCACTGCGCTCGTGTACGTGAGCACATCGGAGCGCGCCTCGAGCGCACGCTGATCGCGCGGACCGGCATTGGCGGCGACGAAGAGCCCGGGCAGGAAGGTCGCGCCGCCGATCGTCGGCACCGGGTCGCGCGGATCGTAGACGTAACGATCCGGCGGCTCGGCATCGGGCGCCCGGGTCGACAGCGTGCCGTCGGCCGGATCGCCGCCGGCACGGCCGTCGCTGTGTAGATACCAGCGCTGCCAGTCGGTGTCGGGCAGCGGCCAGTCGTCCTCTTCGCGCCACGCGTCCGCGCCCATCACGAAGATCTTTACGGGCCTGTCGTCCGGGACACCATTGGCCTCACCCTTGAGATGGTGATCGAACCAGCGGATCTGCTCGGCGGTGACATCGGCTAGCGCGTCGTGCGCCATCAGGCCGAAGTTGCGCTCGGCGTAGACACCGCCGTTGTAGCCGTGCACCCATGGCCCGATCACGAGCTTCTGCCGGCAGCGCGCTTTCATCGCGCAGTAATTCGCGAGCGTGCCGCCGAGGAAGAGGTCGTACCAGCCGCCGAAGTTCAGGGCAGGTGCGGTGATTCGGTCGTAGCGTTCGCAGGGCGCGATCGCTTTCCAGTAGTCGTCATAAGCCGGATGTGCGAGCCAGTCTGCAACATAGG
>JADZCB010000289.1 GCA_020851775.1 Gammaproteobacteria bacterium | reverse complement strand
CTGACGTCGAACGGCGCTGGGGTATCGCATTCGGTGACTACTTCGCAGACGAACTGGTCCGCCTCGAGGCGATGCAGGGCGACGGGCTGGTCAGCGTCGACCCGACGCAGGTCCGAATCGAGAAAGCGGGTATGCTGCTGTTGCGGAACATCTGCATGGTGTTCGATCGCTACCTGCGTCAGAACGACAGCCAGCCGCGTTATTCGCGAGCCATCTGAGCGTCAGCGTTTTCGCTGTACCGTCGTCGGAAATAAACCGGGCTCGCGCGCAATTCATGTATTCCGTCCAGACACAGACACCGATGACCGAAGCCGAACGAATTTCACTCGAGAGCCTGCCGACGCTGCCGCTGCAACCGGCGTCCCAGGACATTTGGGCCCGCAAGTACCGCCTCAGCGATGCCGGCGGCAAACCGCTGGACGCCACCCCCGACGACAGCCTGCATCGCGTCGCGCGCGCGCTGGCGGCGCAGGAAGCGACGCCGGCGGACGTCGATCTCTGGCAAGCGCGTTTTCTGTGGGCCTTGCGCAACGGCGCGATCCCGGCCGGGCGCATTCTCGCCAATGCGGGTGCCGAGGATTGGCGCGGGTCGGCCTCGACTATCAATTGCACGGTATCGGGCACCATCCACGATTCGATGGACGATATCCTGATGCGCCTGCACGAGGCCGGCATGACGCTGAAAGCCGGCGCCGGCATCGGTTACGAATTCTCGACCTTGCGGCCGCGCGACGCATGGGTCGCCGGGGCAGGTGCGCGGACGTCCGGCCCGCTGTCGTTCATGGACATCTACGATCGCATGTGCATGACGATCTCGTCGGCCGGCGGGCGTCGCGGTGCGCAGATGGCAACCTTCGACGTGTCGCACCCCGACGTGCGCACCTTCATCGACGCCAAGCGCGAAGACGGGCGCCTGCGCATGTTCAATCTCTCGCTGCTCGTCACGGACGCGTTCATGCGGGCCGTGGAAAGCGATGCGCCGTGGCCGCTGGTGTTTCCGGCCCGCGCGTGCGAGCTCGAGGCTGCCGGCATCGATCCGGCCGATCCGTCGCGCGTGCTGTGGCGGCCGGCGACGATCGAGGACGACTACCTGACCAATGCCGACGGGCTCGTCGCCCACCGCATATATGAAATCGTGCCGGCGCGTACGCTGTGGGATGCGGTGATGCGCGCGACCTATGACTACGCCGAGCCCGGCATCATCCTCATCGACCGCTACAACGAGTTCAACAACAACTGGTTCTGCGAACGCATCCGGGCGACGAATCCCTGCGGTGAGCAGGGGCTGCCGCCCTACGGCGCCTGTCTGCTCGGTTCGATCGATCTGACGCGCTTCGTGATCGATCCGTTTGCGGACAACGCGCGCTTCGACTGGCCCCGCTACCGGGAAGTCATTGCGGTGTTCACGCGGATGCTCGACAACGTGGTCGGCGTCGATCACCTGCCCCTGCCCCAGCAGCGCGAGGAACTGCGCCGCAAGCGGCGCCACGGCATGGGTTTTCTCGGTCTTGGCTCGATGCTGGCGATGCTCCGGATGCGTTACGGCTCGGCGCCGGCCGTCGAGTTTACGGAGCAGTTGACACGCGAACTGGCCGTGGTCGGTTGGCGCACGGCGCTGGATCTCGCGAAGGAGAAAGGACCGGCACCGCTGCTGGAGGAAGACTTCACCGTCACCGCCGAGATGCTGCGGCAGCGGCCGGAAATGGCCGAGGACGGCCTGCGCGTCGGTGATATCGTCAAGGGCCGCGTGCTGCACGCGAAGTACAGCCGCTACATGCAGGCGCTGGCGCGTGTCGAGCCCGTGCTGGTCGCCGAACTCGCCGAGATCGGCGCTCGTTTCACCCACCACTCGTCGATTGCACCGACCGGCACGATCGCACTGTCCTTTGCCAACAACGCCAGCAACGGCATCGAGCCTAGCTTCGCGCATCGCTATGTGCGCAACATCATCCGCGAGGGACGCAAGACCAAGGAAGCGGTCGATGTGCTGTCGCTCGAGCTTCTCGCCTGGCGTGTTCACGTCGATCCCGACGCCGACGAACATGGCCTGCCGGACTGGTTCGTCACCGCGAACGATGTGAACCCCACCGAACATCTCGCGATGCAGGCCGCCGCCCAACGCTGGATCGACTCGTCGATTTCCAAGACGATCAACGTGCCGACCGATCTGCCGTTCGAGGAGTTCAAACACATCTATCTCGACGCGTGGCATTGCGGGCTCAAAGGCTGCACGACGTTCCGCTACAACCCGGCCGCCTTCCAGGGGGTGCTGGTGCGGCCGGAAGAACTCGCGCGCACGCGCTACCGTTTCACGCTGGACGACGGCGCGACACTCGAGTTCGCCGGCGACGACGAAGTCGAATACGAGGGGCAGGTCACCACCGCGGCGAACCTGTACGATGCGCTGAAAGAAGGCTATTACGGCCGCTACTGAGAAAGCGATGGCAGTCAGAATCGAAAGAAAAATCACCCGCGTCGCGGTCGTCGAGCCGGCGGTGGAGGCCCCTGTGGCGCTGCCGGCGCGCGAGGAGATGCACGAACGCGTCGAACGCCCGGAACAGTTGCTCGGTTCGACGTACAAGATCCGCACACCGCTGTCGCCGCACGCGCTGTACGTGACGGTCAACGACATCGTGCTCAATCCGGGCACCGATTTCGAACAGCGTCGGCCGTTCGAGATCTTCATCAACTCGAAGAGCATGGAACACTTCCAGTGGATCGTCGCGCTGACCCGTATCGTGTCGGCCGTGTTCCGTAAAGGCGGTGATGTCACCTTTCTCGTCGACGAACTACGCAGCGTGTTCGATCCGAAGGGCGGCTATTTCAAGAAGGGCGGAAAGTACATGCCGTCGCTGGTCGCCGAAATCGGCGACGTCATCGACACGCATCTTCGCCACATCGGCATGCTGCCGGCCGGCACGGTGGTCTCGATGCCGAAAGCAGTGCCCAGCGCGGGCGGCGGCATCCCAGCCGACGCGCGCTTCTGTGCGGCCTGCAACAGCAAGGCCGTCGTCAGCATCGACAACTGCCTCACCTGCCTGAATTGCGGCGATTCGAAGTGCGGGTGAACGGCGCGCTGCGCCGTTGACCGCGGTTCCGAGG
>JADZCB010000288.1 GCA_020851775.1 Gammaproteobacteria bacterium | reverse complement strand
CTGGGTCTCCTCGCATTGATCTTCGCCGGCCTGCGCCTCGGCGGCTGGCTGAACGGCGCGGGCTGGCTCGAACGCGTCGGGTTGCGGGTCTGGCGACGCTTGAGTCCGTTGACGCGCCGTGTGTTGCCGGTGGATCGGCTCACGCGCGCTATCCCTGCCGGCCTGCTGTGGGGTTTCCTGCCGTGCGGACTCGTCTACGCGATGCTGCCGGTCGCTGCCGGTACCGGCAGCGTCGCGCGCGCTGCGGCGACGATGGCAGCCTTCGGTGCCGGCACGTTGCCCGGGATGCTGGTGGCCAGCACGCTGGCGCAGCGCCTCAGCGGCTGGCGGCCCGCGCGCGGCCTGCGCCGCTACGTCGGTGCGGCCCTGATCGTACTCGCCGGCACGTGGTTCGGGCTGCAGGGACTGGGACAGGGCCACGATCACGCCACGCACGCGACCCACGCGCAGCATGCACCGGCCACGGATCCGTATGCGGGTCATGTGCTGCCGGACGGCGGCCGCACACCACCTGCCGCCGCGCCGACGCCGCCGGCGTCAGATTCGAGGTCGCCCGCGCACGACCCTCTTCATCAACCGGCGCCGCGCGAAGACGTCGACGGCGCGGTTTCGCGCTGAGGGTCGCCGGGCACCTTGTCGTCATCCATCAGGATGGCGGTGGCCGGTGCGTCGAGGTTGTCGAACTGGCCACTGTCGACCGCCCACAGGAATGCCCAGGTGATGAGGCCGACCAGCACGACCGACACCGCGATCAACCACCAGATGATTTCCAAGTCCGTCCTCCTCGTGGGCCGGGGTCGGGATCAGCGTGTGCGCCGCAGACGCGCGGCATTGAGCGTCACCACCAGCGAACTGGCCGACATGCAGAACGCCGCGAACCAGGGTGCGACATAGCCCGCGAGCGCGAGCGGCAAGGCGAACACATTGTAGCCGAGGGCCCATCCCAGGTTCTGCCGCGTGATTTGCCGCGTGCGGCGGGCCAGGACGAAGGCCACGGCCACGCCGGCGATTTCATCGCGCAGCGCGACCAGATCGGCGCTGAGCTTGGCATGCTCGGCCGCGTTGGCGACGGCGAAGGACAGCGCGGCACGCGCCAGCATCGGCGCATCGTTGATGCCATCCCCGACGACCGCGACGACTGCACCGTCCGCCTGCAGCGCCTCGAGCGCGGCCAGCTTGTCGGCAGGCTGCATGCCACCCCGCGCGTCCGCGATGCCGAGTTCGGCCCCGATACATGCGACGGCGGCGGGCCGGTCGCCGCTGAAAATCGCGAGCGCGAGGCCGGCGGCGCGTAACGCGGCGACCGTCTCCACCGCATCGACGCGCAAGGTGTCGCGCAAGCGGAACTCCGCGACCACCCGGCCGTCGACGGCGAGCAGCGCTTCCTGCACGAAAGGGGCGGCGGCACCGGGCGCCGGGCAGGTCGCGACACGGGTCGCGACGAAGCGCCGTGAACCCAGCGCATGCCGCACGCCGTCGATCGTGCCTTCGATCCCCGCGCCCGGCGTATTGACGAGCGCATGCGCCAGCGGGCGCGGACCCGGCCCTGCGGCCTCGACGAGCGCAGTGGCGAGCGGATGTTCGGAGTGGGCTTCGAGCGCGGCGGCGATCCGGCGCCAATGCGCCTCGTCACCGTGGTGGACGACGACTTCCATGAGCCGCAGGCGCCCCGTCGTCAGCGTCCCGGTCTTGTCGAACACGACATGTGTGACGGCGACGAGATCTTCGAGCGCGCCGGTGCGCAACACGGCGACACCTCGTTCGAGCAGTGCGCCGCTCGCCGCCGTGAGAGCCGCCGGCGTCGCGAGGGCGAGCGCACAGGGACAGGAGATCACGAGCACGGCGATGACAATCGGCAACCACGGCTGCCCGAGCACGAGGCCGTGCCAGAGCGCCGCGCCGACCGCGGTCGCGAGCACCCCACCGACGAACCAGCCGCTGATCCGACCGGCGAGCTGTGCGAGCCGCGGTTTGCCGGCCGCAGCCCGCGCGACCAGCTCGGCGACGCGCGCCATGAACACACCACGCCCGACCGCGGTGACCTCGATTTCGAGCGGTGACTCGACATTGGTGCTGCCGCCGAGCACCGGATCGCCGACCCCGCGTGCCACCGGCAGGCTTTCGCCGGTCAGAATGCTTTCATCGCAGCTCGAAGCACCGGCGCGCACGATGCCGTCGACGACGAACGCACTGCCGGGCTTCACGAGCACCCGATCGCCGGGCACGAGATCCCGGGCGGGGACGCGCACGACCCGACGAAGCCCGTCGACGAGCTCGATGCGCTCGACGACGGCCGGCAGAATGCGCGTCGCGTGATCGAGCAGGCTCGACGCCCGTTGCTGCATCAGCAGTTCGACGAAGCGCGCCGCCAGCAGCAGCGTCACGAACATCGCGACCGAATCAAAATATGTGGACTCGCCGGTGATCGTGTGCCACACACTGCCGGCGAACGCGAGCAGAATGCCGAGCGAGACCGGCACGTCCATGCCGAGCTGGCCGGCGCGGATCGTGCGCCATGCGCCGCGATAGAACGGCACGGCGGCATAGCCGACGATCGGCAGCGTCATCGCGAGATTCAGCCAGTTCAGCGCACTCAGATAACGGCCGATGCCGCTCGCGGTCGGATCGAACCACAGCGCCGTCGCGACCATCATGACCTGCATGCCGAACAGGCCGGCGATCCCGAGCCGCCGCAGCGCGTCGCGCCGGGCGTGATCGAGCACCGCCTGACGCCGGCGGGCGTCGTACGGCCACGCGCGATAGCCGAGCTGCCAGATCGCCGCCAAGAGATCCCCGAGCCGGGTGCGCGCCGGATCGAAGCGCAGCCGGGCCTGGCTGGTCGCGAGGTTGACGCTCGCGTCCAGCACGCCCGGGAGACGCCGCACGCCGGTCTCGATCAGCCACGCGCACGCCGCGCAGCGCATGCCCTCGAGCACGAGATGTGCTTCGCGCGCGCCATCGGCCAGCAGCGGACAGGCGGCGTCCAGCGCGGCATCGTCGTAGGCGTCGAAATCCGGCAGATCCTGGGTTGGCCGCGCGCTCGCCAGCGTGCGCTGCGCGTAGAATGCCGACAGCCCGTGGCCGGCAATCGTCTCGGCGGCGGCCTGGCAGCCGGCGCAGCACATCGGACGCGACATGCCGTCGATGTCGACCGCCCAGGACGTGCCACGCGGCACGTCGTCCCCGCAATGGAAGCACGTCACGGACTCGGTCCGTGGGTCGTCATCCGTCATCGGTGAACATCTCGACGAGGGTCCGGGTGCCATGGTGTCCAGGGGTCTTCGCGGGGGGGTGCATCTTGCCGTCCGGTCCCATTCCGGACTTGACCTGAGTCAAGAACGAAAAGACGTCAGCCAACAGAATACCGACCGGATGCTGCGTCGCGATTCTGTGCCAGAATCGCGAGGATTTTAAGCGCTTATCACTGGGAGCAACCCGCATGGCGAAGTCAGAAACGTACAATTACAAGGTCGTCCGTCAGTTTGCCCTGATGACCCTCGTGTGGGGTGTCGTGGGGATGCTGGTGGGCGTCATCATCGCGGCCCAACTGTGCTGGCCGGCGCTCAATTTCGACGTGCCGTGGCTGAGCTTCGGCCGGCTGCGTCCGCTGCACACGAATGCCGTGATCTTCGCCTTCGGCGGCTGCGGGCTGTTCGCCACCTCGTACTACGTCGTGCAGCGCACCTGTCACACGCGGCTGTTCAGCGACGCGCTCGCGAGCTTCACGTTCTGGGGCTGGCAGGCGGTGATCGTCCTCGCCGCGATCACGCTGCCGCTCGGGATCACCTCGTCGAAGGAATATGCCGAGCTCGAATGGCCGATCGATATCCTCATCACGCTGGTGTGGGTCTCGTATGCGGTGGTGTTCTTCGGCACGATCGTCAAGCGGCGCATCAAACATATCTACGTCGCGAACTGGTTCTTCGGCGCCTTCATTCTGACCATCGCGATACTCCACCTCGTCAACAGCGCGGCGATTCCGGCCACGCTGACGAAGAGCTATTCGGCCTATGCGGGCGTACAGGACGCGATGGTGCAATGGTGGTACGGCCATAACGCGGTGGGCTTCTTCCTGACCGCAGGCTTCCTCGGGATGATGTACTACTTCATCCCGAAGCAGGCCGGTCGCCCGGTGTATTCGTACCGCCTGTCGATCGTGCATTTCTGGGCGCTGATCTTCACGTACATCTGGGCCGGCCCGCACCATCTGCACTACACGGCGCTGCCGAACTGGACGCAGTCGCTCGGCATGGTGATGTCGGTGATCCTGCTGGCGCCGTCGTGGGGCGGCATGATCAACGGCATCATGACGCTGTCGGGTGCGTGGCATAAGCTGCGCACGGACCCCGTGCTGCGCTTCCTCGTGGTATCCGTCTCGTTCTACGGCATGTCGACCTTCGAAGGGCCGATGATGTCGATCAAGACCGTCAACGCTCTCTCCCACTACACGGACTGGACCATCGGCCACGTGCATTCGGGCGCGCTCGGCTGGGTCGCCTTCGTGACGATGGGCTGCCTGTACTACCTGATCCCGCGTCTCTACGGCCGCGAACTGTACAGCCTGAAGCTCGTCGAGACGCACTTCTGGGTGTCGACCCTCGGCATCGTGCTCTACATCACGTCGATGTGGGTCGCGGGCATCATGCAGGGCCTGATGTGGCGCGCGGTCAACGACGACGGCACGCTGACCTATGCCTTCATCGAAACCGTGAAGGCGATGCATCCGTTCTACATCATCCGCCTGCTCGGTGGCGTGATGTTCCTCGGGGGCACGCTGATCATGTGCTACAACGTCTACCGCACGATTGCCGGCAGCAAGCCCGTGATCGCGTCGGTCCCCGTTCCGGCCGCCGCGCACTGAGGTGAACTGACATGGCGAGTTTTCACGAGAAAATCGAACAGAACATCGGCTTGATGATCATCCTGGTCATCCTGACCGTCAGTGTCGGGGGTCTGGTCCAGATCACGCCGCTGTTCTTCATGCACTCGACGACCGAGCCGGTCGAGGGCGTCAAGCCCTACGACCCGCTCCGCCTCACCGGCCGTGACGTCTACGTGCGCGAAGGCTGCTACACCTGTCACTCGCAGATGGTGCGGCCGTTCCGCGCGGAGACCGAGCGTTACGGTCATTACTCGCTGGCCGGCGAGTTCGTCTACGACCGTCCGTTCCAGTGGGGGTCGAAGCGTACGGGCCCGGATCTCGCGCGCGTCGGTGGACGCTACAGCGACGAGTGGCATCGCGTGCACCTCCACAATCCGCGCGACGTGGTGCCCGAGTCGATCATGCCGGCCTATCCGTGGCTGGCGACGACCCAGGCAGGCAACGGCGACATCCAGGCCAAGATGCGCGCGCTGCGGACGGTCGGTGTCCCGTATAGCGACGAGGAAATCGCGGCGGCCCCGGCAGCGCTCGAGGGCAAGACCGAGATGGATGCCGTCGTCGCCTATCTGCAGGGCCTCGGCACTGCCGTGAAGTTCAAGCGATGAACGGCGAAGTCATCAGCGCGATTTTTTCGACGTGGACGGTCGTCGTCGGCGTGCTCATGGTCGGTATCGGGCTGTGGGCGTGGAGTGGGGCGAAAAAGGCCGATTTCGAAGCGGCCTCGCGCATCCCGCTCGAAGCGGACGACGAACTGGCGGATTAAACGAGTCTTTGGAGTAGTAGCGTCATGGCTGATTTCACGAGTGGCGGATGGAGCATCTTCATCGCCGTCGTCACGGTAGTGAGCCTCGTGGCCCTGTGGTATCTCGCGTGGGCGCTGTCCGCGCGACGCACGGGCAGCGGGCCGGTCGAAACCTCAGGTCACGTCTGGGACGAGGACCTCGAGGAGTACAACAATCCGTTGCCACGATGGTGGCTGAATCTCTTCTACATCACGATCATCTGGAGTGCGCTGTACCTCGCGGCCTACCCGGGCCTCGGCGCCTACAAGGGCATGCTGGCGTGGTCGCAGCAGGACGAGTACGCGGCGGAAGTCGCGGCGGCCGATGCGAAATACGCCCCAGTGTTCGACAAGTTCGCGAACCAGGATCTCGCGCAGGTCGCCCGCGATCCCGAAGCGCAGAAAATCGGTGGCCGCCTGTTCGCGAACTACTGCACCGCCTGCCACGGCTCGGATGCCGGTGGCGCACGTGGCTTCCCCAACCTGCGGGATGGGGACTGGCTCTACGGCGGCACGCCGGAGGCGGTCAAGGCCTCTATCGCGAACGGCCGCATGGGAGCGATGCCCGCCTGGGGCGCCGTCGTCGGCGCGGACGGCGTCAAGCAGGTCACGGCCTACGTCGAGAAACTCGCCGGCCGCACCACCGACGAGGCGGCCGCAACCGCTGGCGCCAAGGTGTACCAGACCAATTGCATCGCCTGTCACGGCCCCGACGGCAAGGGCAACCCGATGATGGGCGCGCCGAACCTCACTGACGACATCTGGCTTTACGGTGGCTCAACGGAGAAAATCGCTGAAACCATCGAAAAGGGCCGCAACGGCCAGATGCCCGCCCATGGCGAACTGCTCGGCGACGCCAAGGTGCATCTGCTCGCGGCCTATGTCCTGAGTCTCGGCGGCAGCCAGGCCGCGTCGCCGTGACCGGAGCCCGGTAACGAACGCGCAGGCTGACCCGTCGCAATGCCACTATGGGACAAGACAGGCTGGATTCCGGTACCACAGCGCGTGGCTGCAGTGCTGTGGATCACCTTTCTGATGGCCGGTATCGCGACGGGTGCGTTCTTCTCCGCCATCGACCCTCAGGAACTGAAGCACTGTGTCAGTTTTCCTGAGGTCGGCCGGCTCGGAGCCTACACGATAGGCTTCCTGCTGTTCTGGCTGCTGTCCGCCAGTTCCGCCCTGATTGCCGTGTTCTTCGTCTACCCCGCACCGCCGCCCGGTGCCGCACCCGGCTTGTCCGAACAGCCCGCCGACACCCGATGAACCGTTTCGATCCCGCCGTGAAGACGTCCGCGCCCTCGCCGGACATCGATGCGACGCTCTACGAAAAGAGCGGCAAGATTTATCCGCGCCAGGTGCACGGCCTGTTCGCCACTGCGCGCGTCGCCGCCGCGACCGTGCTTCTCGGCATCTTCTATCTGCTGCCGTGGGTGCAATGGGACGGTCGCCAGGCCGTGCTCTTCGATCTGCCGGCACGCAAGTTCTATCTGTTCGGGCTCACGCTGTGGCCGCAGGATTTCCTGTACCTGACCTTCCTGCTGATGCTCGCGGCCTATGCACTCTTCTTCTTCACCGCGCTCGCGGGACGCCTGTGGTGCGGCTACGCCTGTCCGCAGACGGTGTGGACGGATGCGTTCCTGTGGGTCGAGCGCAAGGTCGAAGGCACGCGCCAGCAGCAGATGAAGCTCGACCAGGCGCCGATGAGCCTGCGCAAATTCAGGCTGAAGGCGACCAAACACGCGATCTGGATCGCGTTTTCGCTGTTCACGGGCTTCATGTTCGTCGCCTATTTCACGCCGGCCCGTGAGCTCGCGACGCGGCTGAGCGATTTCGCGCTCGGCCCGTGGGAGACATTCTGGCTGTTCTTCTACGGCTTCGCGACCTACGGCAATGCCGGCTTCATGCGCGAACAGGTCTGCAAGTACATGTGTCCGTATGCGCGCTTCCAGAGCGTGATGTTCGACAACGACACGCTGGTGATCTCCTATGACGCCCGGCGCGGCGACCCGCGCGGTTCGCGTCGCTCGAACACCGATCCGAAACTCCGCGGCCTCGGGGACTGCGTCAACTGCACGCTATGCGTGCAGGTGTGCCCGACCGGCATCGACATCCGGGACGGGCTCCAGTACGAATGCATCGGCTGCGCGGCGTGCATCGACGTCTGCAACGACGTCATGGACAAGATGAACTATCCGCGCGGTCTCATCCGCTACACGACGCAGCACGAACTGGAGGGCGGCAAGACCCACGTGTTCCGGCCGCGCATCCTCGTCTACGGCGCGATCCTCATTGCGTTGTGTACGCTGTTCGCGTGGCGGCTGTCGCAACGCGTGCCCGTGGGACTCGACGTCCTGCATGATCGCAACCAGCTCTATCGCGAGGCCGCCGGCAAGATCGAGAACGTCTATCTGCTGAAGGTCATCAACAAGGACGACGCGACGCACCGCTACACGCTGCAGGTCGAGGGTATCGACGGTATCGCACTGGCGGAGCCCGGGATCGTCATCGAAGCCGCGAGCGGCGCAGTCGTCAACGTGCCGCTCGCGGTGCGCGCCGCCGAATCGGCATTGCCGTCATCGAGCACACCGGTCCGTTTCCGGATCACCGCCGAACACGATCCGGCGCTCAGCGTGAGCGCCGAAGCCAAGTTTCTGGGACCTGCCAAATGAACGATACCGCACAGTGCAGACCGCCGTGGCATCGCGAGCCGCTGGTGTGGCTCGTGATCGCCTTTCCGCTCGCCGCCGTCATCGGCGGGCTCGCGACACTGGCGATCGCGATCCACTCATGGGATGGGCTGGTCGTCGACGACTATTACAAGAAGGGCCTCGAAATCAACAAGGTACTCGCCCGTGACGACGCCGCGATCGCGGCCGGTTTCGAAGCGAAGGTGCTGCTCGATGCCGACCGCGTGGCGATCATCCTCTCGAGCACACATGGAACGACGCCGCCGGCCGGGTTGAAGGTATCGTTCATCCATGCGACGCGCGCCGGACTGGATCGCAATCTCGACCTGGCGCGCGACGGCCAAGGCCACTACAGCGCGCCGATGACGCCGCTCCCGCCGGGCCATTGGCACGTCCACATCGAAACGCCCGAGTGGCGGATCATCGAGCAGATCCGGCGCTGAGTTCGTTGCTCGGTTATCCGAGGTAATTTTAGAGGGTCTTCCGGAACAACATAGAATTCCACAAGAATTCCAGGACACCCATCAATGTTTCCGGCGCGGTCCTTGTTCTCCGTCCTGCCGCCGACGCTTGGTTTATCCGTGCTTTCGAGCGTGGCTTTGTAGTTGCACGAGATTTCTGATCGTCACTCAAACCCAACATCGGTAACTGATGCGCGAGGCCGTCCGCGCCGCCATGCGGTGAAGACCGCAGCAATCAGTCAAAGCGCGCTCGGAATCTATGACTTCACTCGCGGACGCGCTGATACAGGCGTCGCGCCGCCGACTGCCCCCGTATCCACTGCCAGCCTCGCTTCTCGGCCAGCGACGACAGCCGGTGCGGCGCTCCGATGAAGAGTCTGAACCGGGTATGCAGTTCTGCCACGCTTTTCAACCACTCGCCAAGCTCGACGCCCAAAGTGCCGAGCAGGCGTGGAATGGCTTCCTGAATGGCGCCGCGCTTGCTCGGGTGGACCGCGCGACCGGTGGAGTCCAGCAGATCGAGGTAGTCCTGCAGATTGAAAGGAAGTCCATGGTCCTCCCCCCGCCGCAACGCCTGCACGAAGGGCAGCAAAGTAGGCG
>JADZCB010000287.1 GCA_020851775.1 Gammaproteobacteria bacterium | reverse complement strand
TTGATGTGCTCCAGCGGCAACTCGGTCTTCGCGATCACCTTGCGCAGGACGAAGCTCGAATGCACGCCGGTCACGCCGTCGATCCGCGTCAGGCGGCCGAGCAGGAATTCCTCGTAGCAGGTCATGTCGGGCAGCACCGCCTTCAGCAGGTAGTCGGCGGCCTGGCCGGTGACGATGCTGCATTCGATCACTTCGGGAAACTGGCGCACCTGGCGCTCGAAGTTCTCGAACCGCTCGGGCGTGTGCCGGTCCATGCTGATCCCGATCATCGCCGTGATGTTGAGACCGAGCTTCTCCTGGTTCAGCAGCGTGACGTGACGATCGATGACGCCGGCCTCTTCGAGCTGCTTGACGCGCCGCGCACACGGCGTCGGCGACAGTCCGATCTGTTCGGCGAGTTCGAGGTTGGTGATCCGGGCGTTTGACTGCAGCGCGGCGAGGATGCGCTTGTCGGTACGATCGAGGGTCATCGGGCCTCCGGCGGGGGGAACGGCAATTTTAGGGATATTCTTCAATACGCCACTTTATTTTAGCGAATCATGTAAATATTTCTCGCCGCAACTGGCGAATTTGGCGACATTCCCCAGCCCGACTTTTCTATACTGCGCCCCTCGGTCGGGCTTGCCCGACCCCGGCAACCCCCGCGGCGCCCGGCGCCGCACAGTTCGGAGTACACGTCCATGGCCGCGTTCGATCATCACAAGTACCGCCCCTTCCGGCCCGTCGGCCTCACGGATCGCACCTGGCCCGACCGCGTCATCGAACGCGCGCCGCAGTGGTGCAGCGTCGATCTCCGTGACGGCAACCAGGCCCTGATCGAACCGATGAACGTCGCGCAGAAGATGCAGATGTTCGATCTGCTCGTGAAGGTCGGCTTCAAGCAGATCGAGGTCGGCTTCCCGGCGGCCTCGCAGCCGGACTTCGATTTCGTCCGCCGGCTCGTCGACGGAGGCCACATTCCGGACGACGTCACCGTGCAGGTCTTGACGCAGTCGCGCCCCGAGCTGATCGCGCGCACCTTCGAAGCGCTCGTCGGCGTCAAGCGCGCGATCGTGCATCTCTACAACTCGACATCGACGGTGCAGCGCGAGCAGGTGTTCGGCCTCGATCGGGACGGGATCACCCGGATTGCGACCGACGGTGCACGGCTCGTGAAGGAGACCGCGGCGCGCTATCCGGACATCGCATGGACCTTCGAATACTCGCCCGAAAGCTTCACCGGCACCGAGCTCGACTATGCCGTAGAGATCTGCAACGCGGTGATCGACGTGTGGCAGCCGACCCCGGCGCACAAGTGCATCATCAACCTGCCCTCGACGGTCGAGATGGCGACGCCGAACGTATACGCCGATCAGATCGAATGGTTCTGCCGGCACGTCGCGCGTCGCGATGCGATCGAGATCAGTCTGCACACCCATAACGACCGCGGTTGCGCGGTCGCGGCCGCCGAGCTCGCGGTGATGGCGGGCGCCGATCGGGTCGAGGGTACCCTGCTCGGCAACGGTGAACGCACCGGTAACATGGACATCGTCACGATGGGCATGAACCTCTACAGCCAGGGCATCGATCCGGGACTCGACTTCGCGCGCATGGACGAGATCATCCGCTGTGTCACCGCGTGCACGCAGATGGCGGTACATCCGCGTCATCCGTACGCGGGCGAGCTGGTCTTCACCGCGTTCTCCGGCAGTCATCAGGATGCGATCAAGAAATGCCTCGCGCAGCGCCGTGACGAGGCGCCGTGGGAAGTCGCCTACCTGCCGATCGATCCCGCCGATCTCGGCCGCACGTACCAGGAGGTCATCCGCATCAACAGCCAGTCCGGCAAGGGCGGCGTCGCCTACGTGCTCGAACGGCAGGCCGGCTATCAGCTTCCCCGCTGGCTGCAGATCGATTTCAGTGGCGTGGTGCAGAAACACGCCGAAGCGACCGAGACCGAGGTCGAGGCCGGGCGCATCGTCGAGCTCTTCGAGGCGCATTATCTCGGCGAGCGCAATCCGTTCGAACTCGCCGGCTACCAGGTCACGCGCGAACACGACGAGGACCGCCTCAAGGCGAGTCTGCGTCAGGCGGGCGTCGCGGTGACGCTGCACGGCAAGGCCTCGGGCGTCGTCGGCGCCTTCGTCGCCGCGCTCGAACAGCACACCGGCAAGCGGCTCGTGCTCGTCGAGTACAGCGAGCATACGCTCTGTTCGAGCGCGGGCGCCGGGGCGGATGCCGTGGCCTACGTGCAGATCAACGTCGACGGCACGCGCTATTGCGGAGTCGGCCGCAGCAGCGACATCGTCGAGGCTTCGCTGCGTGCGATCCTCTCCGCGGTGAACCGGCAGGCACGGATCGCACCGGCGATCGCGGCCTGACACGACCGGCCGCAAGCACCTGAGCACCCGTGTCCCGCGCGCATCGACGCGCGGGACACGGTGCACGACGCCCGCAAGCGCGCGGGATCCACGGCGCCGCCTTGGCAAGACGGGTCGGCGGCTCGCAGAATGCACGCTCCCCGCAGCACATCCGCATGTCCGCACCGCGCTTTCCGATCGACGACGTCCTGCCCGAACTGCTCGCGAGCCTCGCGGTGCATCCGCGCCTCGTGCTCGAAGCACCGCCCGGTGCCGGCAAGACGACGCAGGTGCCGCTCGCGCTGCTCGCCGCGCCGTGGTGCAGCGGTCGTGTGCTGATGCTCGAGCCGCGGCGCATCGCGGCGCGCGCGGCCGCGGGCTTCATGGCGGCGCGGCTGCACGAAGCCGTCGGTGACACCGTCGGCTATCGCATCCGCTTCGAAACCAGGGTGTCGGCTAGCACGCGCGTCGAAATCGTCACCGAAGGCATCCTCACGCGTCTCGTGCAGGACGATCCGACGCTCGATGGCATCAGTGCCGTGCTGTTCGACGAATTCCACGAGCGGCATCTGGCGAGCGATCTGGGACTCGCATTCTGCCTCGACGTCCAGGCCAGCCTGCGGCCCGATCTGCGCGTGGTGGTGATGTCGGCGACGCTGGACGGCGAACGGATCGCGCGGTTTCTCGACGCACCACGCGTGAGCTCGCCGGGGCGCAGCCACCCGGTCACGATCGAATACCTCGCGCAAAGACCGCGCGAAACTGCCGAACTGCAGTTCAAGCGCGCCGTCCAGCGTGCGCTCGCGGAGACCGCTGGCGACGTGCTGTGCTTTCTGCCCGGCAAGCGCGAGATCGAGCGATCGCGCCGGCTGCTCACCGATCTCGCGCAGGGCGACACGCGACTCGAGACCTTGCACGGCGAACTCGCCGTCGCGGAGCAGGCGCGCATCCTCGCGCCGCATGGCGGCCGCCAGATCGTGCTCGCGACCAATGTCGCGGAATCGAGCGTGACGCTGCCGAACGTCCGCGCCGTCGTCGACAGCGGGCTCGCACGTGAACCACGTTTCGATGCGGCATCCGGCATGAGCCGGCTCGAGACCGTCGCCATCGCGCAATCCTCGGCGACGCAGCGCGCCGGCCGTGCCGGACGTGTCGCGCCCGGCACGTGCTACAGGCTTTGGCCCGAAAGCCAGCGACTCGACACCATGACGCGCCCCGAGATCCAGCGCGTCGACCTTGCCGCCTACGTGCTCGAGATCAGAAGCTGGGGCAGCGATGCGCTGCGGCTGCCCGATCCGCCGCCGCCCGGTGCCCTCGCGCAGGCCGAGACGCTTCTGATCGCACTCGGCGCGCTCGATGCGCAAGCGCGCATCACCGCGCACGGCAAGGCGCTGCTCGCACTCGGCGTACACCCGCGTCTCGCGAGCGCGATGCTGCGCGCACCGGCTGCACTGCGCGGCCTCGCCTGCGATCTCGCCGCGCTGCTCGACGCGCGCGATCCGCTGCGCGGTGAGCTGGCGCGCAGTGACGATCTGCGGCCGCGTCTGAGCGCGCTCGCCGCGTGGCGCCGGGATCGCGTCGCGCGCGACGGCTGCGATCGCGGCGCGCTCGTCGCGATCGAGCAGGCGGCGACGCAGTGGCGGCGGCGTCTCAGCGTCGCGCACGAGGCGGATGCGGTGGATTCGCACGATGCGGGTGACGTACTGGCGCTGGCCTATCCCGATCGGATTGCATTGCGCGACGCGAAGGACTCGCGACGCTATCAGCTCGCGAACGGCCGCGGCGCGACGCTCGCACCGGACTCCACGCTGATCGGCGAACCCTGGCTCGCGGTCGCCGAGCTGCGCTACGACGAGCGCGACAGCCTGATCCGCCGCGCAGCGCCGCTCGATCCGCGTGTGCTCGAGACGCTCCATCCCGAGCGCTTCGTCACCGCGCGCGAGCTGCGCTTCAATCCGGCGACGCGCGCCGTCGAGACCACGCTCGTCCGCCGCTATGCCGCCCTCGTGCTCGAGCATCGCATGACGGCGACCGCGCGCAACGACGAGACCGCCGCTCTGTTGCTGCAAGGCATCCGCGATCTCGGCCTCGCCTGCCTGCCGTGGAGCGGGGATCTGCGCGAATGGCAGACGCGCGTGTCATGCCTGCGCATATGGTGTCCCGAACTCGGCCTGC
>JADZCB010000286.1 GCA_020851775.1 Gammaproteobacteria bacterium | reverse complement strand
GCCAGCGCCGGGGAGCCGCGGCGTCCGCTGTGCGACAATCCGCCGGATGCCCGCCGCAGATTCCTCCGACGTTCACGCCCACCGCCGGCGCCTCGCCCTGATGGGCGTGCTCGGCTTCGCGTCCGGTCTGCCGCTCGCGTTGTCACGCGGCACCCTGCAAGCCTGGCTCACCGTCGACGGCATCGATCTCGCCGCGATCGGCGCGCTGTCGCTGGTCGGGCTGCCGTACCTCTTCAAGTTCCTGTGGGCGCCGGCGCTCGATCGCTGGCAGATCGGCCGGCTCGGGCGCCGCCGTGGCTGGCTGCTCGCCAGCCAGGGTCTGCTCGTCGGTCTGCTCGCCGCATTTGCGGCCTGCGATCCGGCGCGCGCGGTGTGGCCGCTCGCGCTGCTCGCGCTGTTGCTCGCGTGTGCCTCGGCGACGCAGGACATCGCCTTCGATGCCTATCGTGCCGAGCGTCTGACCGTCACGGAACGCGGACTCGGCACCGCGTGGTCGATCGCCGGCTATCGCGTCGCGATGCTCGCTTCCGGCGCCGGGGCGCTCGTCCTCGCCGATGAACGCGGTTTCGCCGCCGCCTATCTCGCGATGGCCGCGTTGATGCTGGCGGGCGTCGCCGCGAGTGCCGTCGCGCGCGAACCGGCACTCGCGCATCCGCCGCCGCGGGATCTGCGCGAGGCGGTGATCGGGCCGCTGCACGAAATGGCGCAGCGCCCCGCGATCCTCGCCATGCTCGCCTGCGTGCTGCTGTACAAGCTCGGTGATCAGTTCGCCGGTGCACTGGCGCAGACCTTCTTCATCCGTGGCCAGGGGTATTCGCTGAAGGAAATCGGCGCCGTGTACAAGGGCCTCGGCATGATCGCGGCGTTGTCGGGCGGAATCCTCGGTGGCCTCGCGATGACGCGGCTCGGGCTGTGGCGCTCGCTGCTCGTGTTCGGTGTGCTGCAGATGGTGACGAACGCGGGCTTTCTCGCGCTCGCCGTGGCCGGCAAGAGCCTGCCCGGCCTGATGGCGGTCGTCGCGCTGGAGAATTTCTGCGGCGGCATGGGGACCTGCGCCCATGTCGCGCTGCTGATCGCGCTGTGCGACGCCCGTTACACCGCCACCCAGTATGCGGCGTTGAGTGCGCTGGCAGGGCTCGGCGGTGTCGTGCTCGGACCCGTCGCGGCGGCGGTCGCGGCGGCGGGCTGGGTGCTCTATTTCGCCGTCTCGCTGCTGGTCGCGCTGCCGGGGCTCGCGCTCGTGCTGGCGCTCAGGCAGCGCGTGCAGGCACTGGACGACGTTCAGTCGTCGTAGCGCCGCCAGTCGTCGCGATCGCGATAGTGTGGATCGTAGCGATCGAAGTAGTCCGGCACTGGCGCGTAAGGACCGTAAGCCGGCGGCGGCCAGCCGCCGTGACCGTCGTCGCGATACCGGTCGTCATGGCGGTAGCCGTCGTCGCGATCGCGACGGCGCACCACGCCGCCCCGCCGGTGATCCTCGCCGTCGCGCCAGTCCCGGCGACCGCGGTCGGCGTCACGGCTCTGCTCGTGCCAGGCGTCGCGCTCGCGGCTCTCGTGGCGATCGTGAGGCGAGTCCCGCCAGCGCTCGCGATCACGCCGGATCCCCGGGTAACCCTCGTTCTGCCACGCGGGCGGAGGGCGCTGAAAACCGGGCGCCGTGCCCCACGCGGGTGGCGGTCGTCGCGGAGGCTCGTGGCGCGGCTGACGCCAGTCGGTGGCCTCGGCAGTCGACAGTCCGGGCGGCACCAGCGCCGACAGCAGGAGCGTGACGGCCGCGACCATGCTCGCGGAGATTCTCATCTGGCACCTCGCAGGTTCGACCGCAGGCGCGCGGCCAGCCGATGCGGCTTGGAGTGCTGGCGGCCGCCTCTGGTTCGCACGCCGTCGATCATTCGCGTACGACGCGAAAGCCGATGCTGTCGTTGGCCGTGTCGGCCGGGAACCTGCCGCGCGTCGCCGGGCGCAGCGCCTTCGGCCCGCTCGAATACGCGCCGCCGCGCACGACGTGCTGACTGCAGTCGCCGCCCTCGAACACCGAGCCGTCGTCGGGCGCGCCGTCATAGTTCTCGTGCCAGCAGTCGTGGACCCATTCCTCGACGTTGCCTGCCGTGTCGTAGAGGCCGTACGGATTCGCGGCGAAACGGCCGATCTTCGTCGGCTGACGCGGATCGAGTTCCGTCTCGCAGGCGAAACAGTGCGCGTGACCGGATGCGAGGTCACGGCCCCACCAGTAGTTCGTCGTCGTGCCGCCGCGTGCGCCGTACTCCCATTCCGCTTCACTCGGCAGGCGGTAGCGTTGCCCAGTCTGGGTCGACAACCACCGGGTGTAGGCGAGTGCATCGTCCCAGGTCACGAAGATGACCGGATGTGTCGCCCGCTCGAGATCGCCGGTCTTCGGCAGCTTGCGGCCAGTCGATGCCGCGAAGCGTGCGTACTGCGCAATGGTGATCTCGTACTGGCTCATCGCGAAGCGCGGCAGCGTCACCGCATGTTGTGGCCGTTCACTGAAATCCGCGCTCGAGTCCGGACCGCCCATCCGATAATGACCCGCAGGCAGCCACACCATTTTTGGTCCCGAACCGCCCCCGCGCAGACCGTCCGCAAACGTCTCGCCGGTCCCGGTCGTCGGCGTCGGCAGCACGGGCGGGGTCGTCGCCTCGTCGGTGGCGGGTGGCGCGTCGGCCACGTCCGCGGTGTCGGCGTCATCGCTCTTCAGCACCTCTTCGTTGACGAAGGGCGCGATTTTCTCCGCGGCCGCAATCGCCGGCGGCAGTTCGCTGGCCGGTCGGTGCAGCGAGAAATACCAGTACGTGCCGGCGCCGCCGCCGAGCAGCAGCACACTGAGCAACACGGCGAGCAGCTTGCCGCTGCCGCCGGTGCGCTCGTCGCGGTCGCGTGCAATCGCCTTGATGGGAGGTACCGGTGGCGGGCGCGTCGCGGCGCCAGGGCGCTGGCCACCGCCGGTGGCGAGCGGCGACGGTGCTGTGCCCGGCTTCTGCGGCTGGGTCGGGCGCGCCTTGAATTCAGATTTCTCGCCGACCATCACGACGATCACCGTCGTGTTGTCCTGGCGCGGCATGCGTGCGTCCTGCACGGCCTTCAGCAGCGCATCGACACATTCCTTCGCGGTGCCCGCTTTTTCGATCTGGCTGACGAGCTTGCCGTGATTCAACGTGTCGAGCCCGTCGCTCGCGATGATGATGCGATCGCCGGCCTGCAGCTCGAGCGGCTGCGCGGGACAATCGATGTCGGCAATCTCGTCGCCGGTCAACGCGCTCATCAACATGTTGCGCGAGAAGCCCGCTTCGGGCTCGAGCGGCTTGCCGGCCTCGGCCATGCGGGCGAGGAAGCCGCCATAGCTGTGATCGGCGTTCTTCTTGATGACCTGCGAATCGCGCACGAGATAGAGATGACTGTCGCCGACACTGACCCAGCGCAGTTCCTTGTCGTCGATGACCGTCGCGACGAGCGTGCAGCCCATGCCCTTCAGCGCCGCGGTTTCGCGCACGGTTTCGGTGATCGAATTGTTTGCCTGCAGTACCGCTTCGCGCAGCACCGCCGGCATCTGCTCCGATGGGAAATGGCTGGTCAGGTGCTTGTTGAAGGTCTGCACCGCCATGTTGCTCGCGACGTTGCCCGCCGCATGGCCGCCCATGCCGTCGGCGACGATCACCAGCGAGGCGCTGCGTTCACCGGACGAACTGCTGAGGCGAGTGATCAGGAAAGCGTCTTCCTGATAGTCTCGCGCGCCGTCGATTTGTGCTCCGGCGATGTCGAAAATCAGCATTCGCGCCCCGTCGTTATTCGATAAAGGCTGACAACACAGTAGCTTACAAACTGAGCTTACCAGCGGACCTTAGAAAAATAAATGGAACCCGAACGCCTGCCCGCCGCGTCCGCCGAGCGCTCCACAGCGCTCGTCTTCCTCGGCCTCGGACCCGTCCTCGCGCTGAGCGTGTTCCTGCTGCTGCCCGAGCACTACAGCGGCGCCGACGGGACGGCCCTGCAGCTCGATGTCGTGGCACGGGCCGTGATCGGCATCATGGCGTGGATGGCCTTGTGGTGGCTGACGGAGCCGGTGCCGTTGCCCGTCACGTCGTTGCTACCGGCGCTGCTGTTTCCGCTGTGCGGGATCGCGACGCTCGACGCGGCACTCGCCCCGTACGCGGATCCGCTGATCTTCCTCTTCCTCGGCGGCTTCCTGTTGTCGATCGCAGTCCAGAAATGGGATCTGCATCGGGTCTTCGCGTTCCGCCTGCTGGCGCTGACCGGACATCACGCCGGCCGCCTCGTCGCCGGCGTGATGGTCGCCACGGCCTTCATCAGCATGTGGCTGTCGAACACGGCGACGGCAGTGCTGATGCTGCCGGTGGCACTCAGTATCGCAGAGCGGCCGGGCGTCGGGACGCCGCTGCGCAAATGCCTGCTGCTCGGCGTCGCCTACAGTGCGACGATCGGTGGCATCGCCACGCTGATCGGCACGCCGCCGAACCTCTTCGTCGCGTCGTTTCTCGCCCAGCATCACGATTACGAGATCGATTTCCTGCACTGGTCGATGTTCGGCCTGCCGATCGTCGCCTGCGTCCTGCCGTTGACGTGGTGGGTGCTGACGCGCTGGTGTTTCCCGCTCGGGCCGGCGCGCGACGTCGGCGTCGGTGCGCACCAGTTCGACAGCGGACCGTTGTCGAGCGGCGCGCGGCGCACGCTGGTGGTGTTCGTCGCCACGGCCACGTGCTGGCTCTGCCGCGCGTTGCTCGTCGACCTCGAAATCGCCGGCCTGCGTCCGCTCGCGGCGCTGACCGACACCGGGATCGCGCTCGCCGCGGCGCTCGCGCTGTTCGTCCTCGGCAGCGGCACGCCGACGCAGGACGGATGTCCGTCACGCCTGCTCGAGTGGGACGATGCGAAGTCGGTGCCCTGGGGCACGCTGCTGCTGTTCGGCGGCGGTCTGAGTCTCGCCGCCGCGATCTCCGCGACCGGAGTCGACCGGGCGCTCGGCGCGGTGTTGGCCGATCAGCCCGCGCTGCCGCCATGGATGGTGATCGCCGTGATTGCGACGACGGTCGTGTTCGTGTCGGAAATCGCGAGCAACATCGCGACGGCAGCGGCCTTGACCCCGCTGCTCGTCGCCGCCGCGCCGGCGTTCGGGCTCACGTCGGCGACGGTCGCCGTGGTGACCGGCCTCGCGGCGAGTTCGGCGTACATGATGCCGGTCGGCACGGCTGCGAACGCGCTGGTCTATGGCACGGGCGTGATACGCACCCGCGACATGGTGCGTGCCGGGTTCGTGCTGAACGTCGCGTCGATCGCCATCATCACGCTCGTCGGGGTGTGGTTGCTGCCGCTGGTCCTGCCGTGAGCGGACGGCCGCTGCCGCCGGACCGCGCGGCGGCGCAGGCGCTGTTCGACGCCTGGCTCGACGCGAGTCAGTTGCAGGATCGTCCGGCGTTGAGCGGCCAATGGCGACGCTGGCTGCGCAGCCACGGTGACGATGCGGCGCGCGTCTGGCAGGCGCTTGCGCGGCAGGCCGCCGCCTCGTGCGCGATCAGCGCGGCGCGTGAGGTCGATCTCGCGCCGGATCTGCTCGCACCGCCGCCGACGCTGCCGATTGCGGCCTGTGCCGACGCACTGCGCGCGGCGCTGCTGCGCGAAGACGTCACCATCGTCTGCGGCAGCACGGGTTCCGGCAAGTCGACGCAGTTGCCGAAGCTCGTGCTCGCACTGGGTCGCGGGGTGTTCGGCCGGATCGGGATCACGCAGCCACGCCGGCTCGCCGCACGGGCGATCGCGGCGCGACTGGCGAGTGAACTCGCCGTCGAGTGCGGCACGCTGGTCGGCTTCCACACGCGCTTCGAGCAGCAGTTCACAGCGGCGACGCGCGTGAAGGTGATGACCGACGGCATCCTGTTGCAGGAACTCACGCGCGACCGCCTGCTGCTCGCCTATGACACGCTGATCATCGACGAAGTCCACGAACGCAGCATCAACGTCGATCTGCTGCTGGGCTATCTGCGCAAGCTGCGTCAGCGGCGTCCCGCGCTGAAGATCGTGCTGACGTCCGCGACGCTCGAAGCCGAGCGCTGCGCCGATTTCTTCGGTGCCGCCACCGTCGTGCACGTGCCCGGTCGCAGCTTTCCCGTCGAGGTGCGCTATCGCGCGCCGGCACGCGATGCCGACGGGGAACTCGTGCAGGCCATCCTGGCCGCAATCGCCGAACTCGATGCCGGGGATTACGGCGACGTCCTGGTATTCCTGCCGGGCGAGCGCGAGATTGCCGAGGTCGGCGACGCACTGGGCAAGGCGAGCCTGCGCAACACGGCGGTGCTGCCGTTGTACGCGCGGCTCGGGACGCGCGAACAGCAGCGTGTCTTCGCGCCGCATCGCGAGCGGCACGTCATTCTCGCGACCAACGTCGCCGAAACGTCGTTGACCGTGCCTGGCGTGCGTCACGTGATCGACAGCGGGCTGGTGCGCCTCGCGACGTACAGTCCGCGATCACGCCTGCAGCGGCTGCCGACGGTGCCGAATTCGCAGGCCAGTGCCGCACAGCGCGCCGGGCGCTGCGGGCGCGAGCGCCCGGGGATCTGCATCAGGCTCTACAGCGAAGAAGCGCATGCGGCGCGTCCGTCGCACACACCGCCCGAGATCCAGCGCTCGAACCTCGCCGGCGTGATGCTGCGTCTTGCCGAACTCGGGCTCGGGACGATCGACGTGTTCGATCTCCTCGATCCACCCGACACCCGCGCGATCGCCGACGGTCACGCGCTGTTGCGCGAACTCGGCGCGTTCGACGCCGATCTCAGGCTGACGAAGCGCGGCACGCGGCTCGCCCGCCTGCCACTCGATCCCCGTCTCGGCGCGGCGCTGCTCGCGGCCGACGAGCACGGCGCCGTCACCGAACTGACGATCATCGCCGCCGCGCTCAGTGCCGGCGACGTGCGTGAATGGCCCCGCGAGCAGCGCGCGGCGGCGGCCGCTGCGCATGCCGCGAGCGCCGATCGGCGCTCCGAGTTCATGTGGTTCCTGCGCGCCTGGCAGGAGTTGCAGGCGGCTTTCGACGGCGCGTCGCGACGCCAGCAGATCGCATGGTGTCGCGAGCGCTTCTGGTCGTGGCGTCGCGCGCGCGAATGGCAGTCGGTGCACGCACAATTGAGCGAGGCCGTGCGCACGCTCGGGTTCGTGCCGAACGCGACGCCGGCCGCGTATCGCGCCGTGCATACCGCGGTGCTCGCCGGCTTCGCGACGCGCAGCGGACGGCTCGGCGAGGACGCGCAGCGGCCCGGGCGCTATGTCGGGACGCGTGGTAGCCGGTTTCGCCTCCACCCGACCTCGAGCCTGCGTGCGGCGCCCCCGAAATGGGTCGTCGCCGCCGAGCTGACCGAAACGACAGCGGCGTATGCGCGCATCGTCGCGCGCGTCGAGACGGCGTGGATCGCGACGGCCGCGACGGCGCTCGTCAGGCGCAGCCACGATCGACCCGAGTGGGACGCGCAGCAGGGGAGGGTGCTCGCGCGTGAAGAAGTCTCGCTGCAGGGACTCGTGCTGAGTGCGAATCACCGCGTCGACTATGCGAGCGTCGATCCGAATGCCGCGTACGCGATGTTCGTCGCTGCGGCGCTCGTCGACGGCGATTTCGGGGCCGCGCCACCCCCGTTCCTCGCCCGCAATCTCGCCTTGATGGCGCGTCTGCGCGAGTGGGAGACGCGCGTGCGCCGGCATGATCTGCTGGCCGATCGCGAGCGGCTCGTGGCGTTCTATGCGGCGCGGTTGCCAGCCCGGATCACGAGCCGCAGGCGCCTGCTCGCCTGGCTGAAGGAAGATCCGACGCGCGATGCCGTCCTCGGCATGCAGGAGCGCGATGCGTCGCACGCGGCGCTCGAGTCGGTCGAACGTCATCT
>JADZCB010000285.1 GCA_020851775.1 Gammaproteobacteria bacterium | reverse complement strand
CTGATGCTCGCCGAGTTCGACTACGATCTGAAGCCCTGCGAAACCTTCCCGTTCGATCAGGGCAAGGAACGCCGCAGCATGTATCTGCTGAAGAAGCACCTGCTGCCGGCGCTTTACTGGCAGGGCCTGATCCGCGGTCGCAAATGGCCGTGGCCGATCCCGGAAGGCGCGCCGCCTCACGCGTGAGCGCGAGTCGCCGGCGCGGCGGCTCCACCGATCACCGCGATGCGCGCCGCGCCCGGCGCGGATCTCATCGCACCACGCAATCGATCGCTGCGCCGTCGCGCGCACAGGGGGCAACGTGAACCGTCACATCAACGTCATCGGTGTCGGCATGACACCGTTTCGTACGCCGAAGCACAGCGACCCGTATCCGGTGATGGGCCGGGCGGCGATTGCAGAAGCGCTCGCCGACGCCGGCATTCCGTACGCGGCCGTGCAACAGGCCTATGCCGGCTATGTCTATGGCGACAGTTGCAGCGGGCACCGCGTCGTGTACGAAGCGGGCCTGACCGGCATTCCGATCTTCAACGTCAACAGCAACTGCTCGAGCGGCTCGAGCGCGTTGTTCCTCGCGCGCCAGGCCATCCTCAGCGGTGCCGCGGAATGCGCACTCGTGGTCGGGTTCGAACAGATGACGCCGGGCGCGCTCGCCGAACAATGGCCCGATCGCCCGACGCCGCTCGAGAAATTTCTCGAAGTCGCCGACCGCAAGCTCGATGCTTCGACGGCACCGATGGCGCCACGGCTGTTCGGTGCCGCGGCACGCGAATACATGGCGTGTTACGGCTTGAAGCCGGAGACACTCGCGCAGATCCCGGTCAAGGCACGCCGGCATGCGGCCGACAACCCGCGTGCGGTGTTCACCGAGCCGTTGACCGTCGAACAGGTGCTCGCGAGCCCGAGCGTCTGCGATCCCTTGACCCGCTTCCAGTGCTGCCCGCCGACCTGCGGAGCCGCCGCCGCCGTGCTGTGCTCGGACGCCTTCGCGGCCCGCCATGGCATCCGCTCGCCGGTACGCATCCTCGCGCAGTCGCTCGTGACCGACACGCCGAACAGCTTCACCGATTCGGTGATGGACACCGTCGGTCGCTCGATGGGATATGCGGCGGCACGGCAGGCGTATGAAGCCGCCGGTGTCGATCCACAGGACGTCGACGTCGTCGAACTGCACGACTGCTTCAGCGTCAACGAAGTCCTCGCGTACGAAGTCTTGGGCCTGTGTGCCGAAGGTGAGGCAGGACGCCTCATCGAAGCCGGCGACAACACGTATGGTGGCCGTTTCGTCACCAATCCCTCCGGTGGCCTGATCTCCAAGGGCCATCCACTCGGCGCGACCGGTCTCGCGCAGTGCTTCGAACTGGTGTCGCAGTTGCGCGATCGCGCCGAACGCCGACAGGTCGAAGACGCCCGCCTCGCGGTCGCCCACAACATCGGCCTCGGCGGCGCCTGCGTCGTGACGATCTACGGCCGCACTTCACGCACACACTGAAAGAATGAACCGGATGCACCGGGGGCGGAACATACCGCTGCCGGTGGTCCAGTCGATCAGCAGTTCATGAACCGCCTTCGCGGTTCAATCCGTTCGTGCCAGAATCCGGCGACTTTCGTCGGGGCGGGATTGTCGAGGGACAGGATCGAACCGGCGGCGGGGAGTGGACGCGACTGCGAGTCGCCTCATGGCGACGAAGCGTACGCGCATAAGCCAAGCGATCGCTGAATGCGCTCGGGCGGCACAATAATCAGCAGAGCTGAAGGAGGTTCGAACGATGCATATCAAGAAATACGGTCGGGATTATTCCCGCCGGCATTTTCTGCAGACGATGGGCGCAGGATTCACTGCCGGTGTGCTGGCCCCGCTGTGGGACGTCATCGCCGAAGACGGCGATATCACGAAGGCTTATCCGGAAGAATTGTTGTCACTCGACCTGTACACCAAGGGCAAGCTGAAAGCCGGACAGCAGCTCACCGCCGACAACGTCGATCACGTCAAGGACCTGCTCGATGACGTTACCTACATCCAGGTGAAGCAGCAGGGCCGCATCATCGATCTCGCCGAGACGACGACCAACGCGATGGTCATGAATCCCCCGCCCTACATCGAGGCCTCGCTGAAGAACATGGGCCAGGCGAAGTTCGATGAGAAGGGCAACGTCGTTGCCGCGGACGGCGGTCCGTGGATCGGCGGCAACCCGTTCCCGAAGCCGAAAGATGCCGCCGAAGTCATCGCCGGCCACAACCTGAGCTGGGGTCGCTACGACGTCGCGCAGTACTGCGTCGACGAGTGGGACATGGATGCCGAGGGCAACGAGCAGTATCACTACAACTTCTGGTGGTGCGAAGTGGCCGGCACCGGCCGCATCGCGGTCGATCCGAAACCGGTCCTGCGCGAGAACGGCAAGTACCTGCGCTACCAGTCGGCGGTGTGGACCTACCCGAATGACGTCAAGGGCACTTCGATCCTCAACATCTGGCCGTATGACGCGACCCAGTATCCGGACTTCTTCGGTTATCTCCCGGCCTTCAAGCGTGTGCGCCGTTTCCCGACGAACCAGCGTTTCGAACCCGTGATCGCCGGCTCCACGTTCTTCCTCACGGATGCGTGGATGACGGGCGATCCGACGCTGACGTGGGGCAACTTCAAGCTGATCGGCCGCGGGCCGGCGCTGTGCTGCGTGCACGACAACTGGCAGGGTGGTCGCGATCCGGAAAACTGGAAGCACACCCGCCACGGCGGCAAGATGAACCAGAAGTTCTTCAATACCGTCATGCAGCTCTGTCCCGAGGTCTATGTCGTGGAACTCGAGCCGACGGGCTACCCGCGCGCCCCGTATTCGAAGAAGCGGATCTGGTATGACGCGCGCCACGTGACCCCGCAGGTGATGAACAGCTACGACCGCCGCGGCCAGGTCTGGAAGCAGTGGGAAGGCGGCTTCGACTGGTACGAGAAGAACGGTCACTCGTACAACGGCGAGCGCCTGCCGCACCCGGTGTGGAGCTGGACGCACGTGCACTCGCACGACATCCAGAGCGATCGCATCACGAGCTTCGAGTCGGTACCGCGTATCGCCGGCGGCATGACGCAGAACATGAACAACCCGGACGCCTACGATCAATTCACGACCGAAGCGGCGATCCGCCGTCTCGGTACCTGATCCTGTCGATCTCCCCGGCGGCCACACGGCCGCCGGGCCTTTTTGGTCCGGCCCTCTCTCCACTGCATGACCCGATCGCGTTCGCGCCGTCGTCGATCGCATACGTGATGCGTGCCCACGCCCCGGGCCTGTGCTCTCATCTCGGCGAGTGCGCTGCAATAATTACGTTTGATGCATTGCACTCATCGATGCCCGGGCGGCGGCTGCATATTTGGTGCAGTGCCGGGGCTTGTCGCTCTGGTACCGAATAAGATTTAATCGTACCAATGTCGTCTGCCTGCGGGTCAGGCGGAGAACGACACCGGCAAGGCTCGATGCCGCGCCGTGACACCGCGTTGTGACAGGTCGTTCGTGCGTCTACACCGGCGCCCCGACCGAGACTCGCGCCACTACCGACAGGCGGTCTGCATGGACCGCATCATTATGTCCTGGGGGATCGCGCATGGGATTCCTGGTGAACATCGACAACGGTGGCACGTTCACCGATGTCTGCATCAGCGACGGCAGTCGCATGGTGCACGCGAAATCGACAACCACACCGCACGACCTCACGCAATGTTTCATGGAAGTGATGAAGCGCGGATCGCGTGAGCTCTTCGGCGAGGACGATCTGCCGCGACTGATCCGTGAGACCGACTGCCTGCGGTATTCGACGACCTCCGGCACGAATGCCGTCGTCGAACACAAGGGCACGCCGGTCGCGCTGCTCGTCGATGCCGGTACCGAAGATCGCTTCCACGGTGAAAACGGCATCGGCGCGAGCGCACTGTGGCGCGCGATGGTGCCCGACCGGCCGAGCGGCATCACTGTCGCCGCCGACGGCGGCATCGATGCCGACGAGCTGACGCGCATCGTCAACCGGTTGCTGTCGCTCGGCGCGCAACGCCTCGCCGTATGTCTGCACTCGCCGACGGCCGAACAGCACGTGAAATCGGCACTGCTGAACCGCTATCCGCGACATCTGCTCGGTGCGATCCCGTTCTTGATTTCGTCGGAACTCGTCGGCGATGACGACATCGAGCGTCGCGCGGTGACGGCGGTGATCAACTCGTATCTGCATCCGGGAATGGAGCATTTCCTGTACAGCGCGGAGAACGTCTGCAAGAGTCAGCACCTGAAACGGCCGCTGCTGATTTTCCGCAATGACGGGGACTCTGCACGCGTGGCGAAGACCACCGCGATCAAGACCTGGGGTTCGGGCCCGCGCGGCGGGCTCGAGGGCACGCTCGCGTATGCCCGGCTCTATGGTCTGTCGACGGTCGTCGCGATGGACATCGGTGGTACGACCACTGACGTCTCGGTCGTGCGCGACGGCAAAGTCGCATTGCGCCCCTACGGCAACGTCGAAGACCTGCCGACCTCGTTCCCGTTGCCGCAACTCCAGAGTTTCGGTCTCGGTGGCAGCTCCATCCTGCGCGTCGCCGACGGTCGCATCACGATCGGCCCCGACAGCGTCGGTGCGGTGCCCGGGCCGGCCTGCTTCGCGCGCGGCGGCACGCAGGTGACGCTCACCGACGCATTGCTTGTGCTCGGCGTGCTGGATGCGCAACGCTATCTCGGCGGCGAACTGCGGCTCGACCGCGAACGTGCGCTGCAGGCGCTGAAGACGAACGTCGGCGATGCATTGAAGCTTTCCCCCGAACAGGCGGCGACGGCCGTCGTCGCCGCGTTCCAGCAGCAGGTCGGCGAGCAGCTCGGCAAGGTGATCCGCGCTGCCGGCGCCGATCCGGCCGAGGCGACGTTGCTCGCCTTCGGTGGCGGCGGACCGATGATCGTGTCGGGCATCGCCGAGACGATCGGCATCCGCCGCGTCGTGGTACCGCGTCTCGCGTCCGTGTTCAGCGCCTTCGGCATCGGCTTTTCGCATCTTGCGCACGAATACCAGGTGCCGATGAGCGCAGCATCGTCGCGCCTCGACGCGGTGAAAGCAGACCTGCTCGCGCGCGCGCGTCGCGACATGGCGGGCGAGGGCGTCGATCCCGAGTCCTGCAGCTTTCGCTATTCGTCGTGGCACGCGGTCGATGGCACCGTCGTCGAGTCTGCACTCGAGGCTGGTGGCGCGGCTCCGGAAGCGCGTCTGACGTTGAAGGCGATCTACGAATTGCCGTCCGCGCTGCTGATTGCCGACAGCGCGCAGGCAGGCGCCGCGGTGCCCGTGCGTGACAGCGTCGCGCTCGATCTCGGCGACGGCGCGCGCGCCGTCGACGTGCACCTCGATGGCGATCTCGAACCGGGCCACACTGCGCAGGGACCCTGTCTGCTGAAAGGCGATTACCTGACGTGTCTTCTCGGCGCGGGTTGGAAACTGCGTGTGTCGAGCAACCGGGATCTCGTGCTGGAGACTAGCCACTCATGAGTACGCAACGCGTCGCGATAACCGAATACCTCGAAATCGATCTCGGGCACGAGCGCTGGCA
The DNA here is from genome assembly GCA_020851775.1 of Gammaproteobacteria bacterium. GTDB lineage: Bacteria > Pseudomonadota > Gammaproteobacteria. The sequence goes on along the minus strand of JADZCB010000285.1, from coordinate 87 downwards.
TTGCCGCCGTTGCGGCCATGACATCGCGCCCGCCCGCGGCAACTACAAGGAAGGTCTGCTCGTCTACAACCGTGATCCGCGCGAAAT
>JADZCB010000284.1 GCA_020851775.1 Gammaproteobacteria bacterium | reverse complement strand
GCGTCCTCGACCTCGGCCTGCGTCGGCGCTTTCCGCTCGACGTCCTCGAACGCCTCGAAGGTCACGCCTTCACGATCATCGTCGACGACGCGAACGTCGAAGTTTCGTTCTGCGTCGAACACGGCCGTTTCCATCGCGTCGCCGACGGCACTCCGGCGTCGTTGCGCTTTCGCGCCGCGGCGTGGGACTACGTCGCGCTGGCCGCCCGCGAAGCCGATCCCGACACGCTCTTCTTCAGTCGGCGACTCGTCGTCGAGGGCGACACCGAGCTCGCCCTGTGGGTGAAGAACACGCTCGACACGATCGAAATCCCGCGCACCCGCGCGCTGCTGCGCCGGGCACTGCGCGGGGTACAGCGAGCCGGCACAGGCGGCTGACGCACAACGGCGGGTGCAAATATCGATTCGCCGACAGATCTGCACGCTGCCGACGCGACAATCGCGATACGGCCCTGCTTGCGGGGCCGGCACGGTGTCCGGCAAAGGAGTGTGGAGATGAAAGCATTTATTGTGACGATTGCGGCGATCCTCGTCGTCACGCTGACCGGTTGCGCCAACATGACTGAAAGCCAGCGGCGTACGGTGACCGGCAGCGGCGTCGGTGCCGCGACCGGCGCCGTCATCGGCGGCATCGTCGGTGGCGGCAAGGCGGCCGCGATCGGCGCCGGGGTCGGCGCTGCAGTCGGGGCCGGCGGTGGCTATCTGTGGAACGAGCACATGGCGCGTCAGCAGCGTGAAATGGAAGCTGCGACGGCCGGCACGGGAATCACCGTGAGCCAGACGCCCAGCAACGAGCTCAAGCTCGAGATCCCGGGCGATCTGTCGTTCGACACCGGCAAGGCGGAGATCAGGGACGAACTGCAACCGGTGCTCGACCGGTTCGCCGACACGCTGCGTGACAACCCTGCGACGAGCGTGCGCATCGTCGGTCATACCGACAGCACCGGCTCGGATGCCATCAACGATCCGCTGTCGTTGCGGCGTGCACAGAGCGTACAGGGGCAACTCGCCTCGCGCGGCATCGATCGCGCACGGCTGTCGATCGACGGCGTCGGTGCGCGCCAGCCGGTCGCCGGCAACGACACGGCGGCCGGGCGTGCACAGAACCGGCGCGTCGAGATCTTCGTCACCCAGGCAGCCGCTGCCGCACAACCCTGAGCACGTCGCGCGAGTTCGCGCGATCAGTCCGCCTTTCTGATCCAGATCAAACCGATCGTTGCTTGTCGCTCGATGAAATTGCGAATCGTGACGACTGCCGTCAATACTGCAATCGCGATCGCCACTTTGGTGATCGGCAGCGCACCGAGGCAGTCGATTTCCACGATCGAGGCAGGTGATTGCGATGAGCAGCGAAGCGATGAACGAAAGCCGTCGCCGCTTCTTGAAAGCAGGCGGTGCGGCGCTCAGCCTTTCTCTGCCACTGCTCGGTGGCGCCGTGTCGCGCAGTTTCGTCAGCGACGTATTCGCCGGCACCGGCGAACTCGCCTATCGTGACAGCACCGATCTCTATCGTGCGGCCTGGTCGTGGGACAAGGTGGTGTGGGGGTCGCACACGAATGCCTGCCTGCCGACCTCATGCTCGTTCCGTGTCTACGTCAAGGACGGCATGGTGTGGCGCGAGGAACAGACGGCGCACAATCGCCCGAGCGACTCCCGTTATCCCGATTACAACCCGCTGGGTTGCCAGAAAGGGTGTTCGTTCCACGCCAATCTCTATAGCGACGAACGGCTCAAATACCCGCTGAAACGCGTCGGCGAGCGCGGCAGCGGACAGTGGCAACGCATTTCGTGGGACGAGGCGCTGGCCGAGATTGCCGACGCGATCGTCGATGCGCTCGCCGAGTCCGGCTCCGATTCCTTCCTGCTCGATGCGCCGCACTTCCACGGTGGCAGTGTCGCGTATGCCGGCGCCATGCGCTTCAACGCGATGCTCGGCGGCGTCACCCCGGATCTCAGTGTGCTGATCGGTGATTACTATCACGGCTTTTCGGTCACCGCCGGCAAGGTGCACACCGGTTACAGTGCCGACAACCTGTTCGATGCCGAGTTGATCTTCCTGACCTGTACGAACTGGTCCTACACGATGCCGGCGCTGTATCACTTCCTCACCGAAGCACGCATGAACGGCAGCGAACTGGTCAGCATCGCGCCCGACTACAACCCGAGCAGCATCCATGCGGATTATCACGTGCCCGTGAAGCCGGGTACGGATGCCGCGTTCTGGCTCGGGATGTGCCAGGTCATGATCGACGAAGCGCTCTTCGATCGGGCCTTCGTCCAGGAGCAGACCGATCTCGCACTCCTGCTGCGCCAGGACAACGGTCGCTATCTCCGTCAGACCGACGTGACCGGGGATGGACGGGAGGATCAACTCTACTTTTGGGATCTCGCCGCCGGGCGGCTGGCCGCAGCACCGCGTGCGACGCTCGCGTTCGAGGGTGATCAGGCCCTCGACGGTGAATACGCCGTATCACTCGCAGACGGCACGGCGGTCACCGTCGAGCCGGTGTTCGCCGCGCTGCGGCGCATGCTCGCCGCAGAGTACACACCGGAGAAGGCGGCCGCAAAGTGCGGCGTGCACGCGAGCCTGATCGTCACGCTCGCGCGCAAGATGGCCAGCAAGCGTACCGCGGCCCATACGGGGTTCAACTCCGCGAAGATCTATCACGGCGACCTCGGTGAGCGCGCGCTGGTACTGGCCGCCGGGTTGTCCGGCAACTGGGGCAAGCCGGGCACGGGCTGGAACAGTTGGTCGTTTCCCGGCACGCACATCAATGCGCTGATCGTGCTCGAGGAACCCGTCGCGCGCGGTGGGCTCGAGCGGGAGGGCGCGATCTACCAGCGCATCGCCGAACAGGCGCGCCGCGACGATCCCGAGATCACCGAAGAGCTGATCGCGATCGAAGCGGCGAAGGATTTCACTACGCGTGCCGGCATCGTACCGCCGGCGATTCTGTTCTACGCGCACTGGGGATTCCGCGAACTCTACGATCGCAAGGACTGGCAGGACGCGGCGTTCGGCCGCGGCTTCGGCGAGTGCCTCGAGGAGGCAACCGCCAAAGGCTGGTGGGACGGCCGGCATCTGCGGCCGGCGGCGGGTATCGAACCGCGCGTGATGATGCTCGCCGGCAGCAATCCGTTGCGCCGCGTGCGCAGTGGCGCGGCCGTGCTGCCCGAGCATCTGTTCCCGAAACTGAAGATGATGTTCGCCATCGAGCCGCGGATGTCGTTCAGCGCCTTGCATTGCGACCTCGTGCTGCCCTGCGCGTGGCATTACGAAAAAGACGATCTGACGCTGCCGGTCACCACCAATCCGCGCTTCGCGTTCATCGAGCAGGCCGTCGAACCGCTCGGCGAGGCGCGCCACGAATGGGACATCTTCGTCGCGATCGCGGACGCGATCGCGCAGGCGGCGGCGCGCCGCGGGCTGTCCGACTATGCACTCGGGCTCGGGGGACGGCAGCGCTATGACGCGTTGTCGCCGCGCTTCACGATGGGGGGGCACCTGCGAACGCACGGCGACGCGCTCGCCGAGATCGTCGCGATTGGTGTGGCGACGCGGATGTTCCCGGCCGAATCGACCGTCGGGTCGCTGCGCGAGCAGGGCATGATCGAGATGGTCGGCCATGGCGACGGCTACATGATGCACACCGTGGCGAATGACTACGATCCGCGCAAACCGTTCTACAGCCTGCGCTGGCACGTCGACGACAAGAAGCCCTTCCCGACGTACAACCGGCGCATGCAGTTCTACATCGACCACGAATGGTTCCTCGCGGCCGGCGAGCAGCTTCCGGTCTACAAACCGGCGCCGCGCATCGGTGGTGATCATCCGTTCGCGATCACCGGCGGGCATCCGCGCCACAGCATCCATACCCTGCACCTGACCCAGCCGTCGCTGATGCGCCTGCACCGCGGCCAGCCCGTGATGCACATGAACGACCGGGATGCGGCAGCGCGCGACATCCGTAACGGCGAGACGGTGGAGGTGTTCAACGACTTCTCCGATTTCCGGATCATGGTCCGGACCTCGCCGTCGATCGCGCCCGGCCAGGTCGTGGTCTACATGTGGGAAGGGCACCAGTTCCCGGAGTGGAAGATTTACGACCGCCTGCTGATTGGCCAGCCGAAGCCGCTCTATCTCGCCGGCGGCTACGGGCAGCTCCGCTTCTATGCGTTCAACGGCAGCCCCGGTCCGACGTCCGATCGCGGTGTGCGCGTCGACATCCGCAAGCTCGCGACCACCTGAGGAGGGACGCACCATGGCCCACGCACCGCTCGGCGCGCCGAAAGAGGCATTGAGACAGCACTCGCGCCAGGTCGGTACCGTGATCGATCTGAACAAGTGCATGGGCTGCCAGACCTGTACCGTTGCCTGCAAGAGTCTGTGGACGTCGCGGCCCGGCACCGGACACATGCGGTGGATGAATGTCTCGACGTATCCGGGTGCCGGCTATCCGCGCGACTACGAACGCATGGGTGGTGGTTACACGGCGGATGGCAAGCCGAGTCCCGGCGCATTGCCGGATCTCAGCGACTGCGGCGATGCGCTGCAGTTCAATCATGAAGACGTGCTGTACGGAGGGAAGGGCCCGGTCGAACATCTGCGTCCCCGGGGGGCGCTGACCGGCGAGGCGCCGGACTGGGGCTACAACTGGGACGAGGACGAAGGCGGCGGTGAATGGCCGAACGCCTATTACTTCTACCTGCCGCGCAAGTGCTATCACTGCTCGAATCCGCCGTGCCTCGACGCCTGTGCGCACAACGCGATCTTCAAACGTGACGAGGATGGCATCGTCGTCATCGACCAGTCGCGCTGCCACGGCGATCGCCTGTGCGTCGAAGCCTGTCCGTACAAGGC
>JADZCB010000283.1 GCA_020851775.1 Gammaproteobacteria bacterium | reverse complement strand
GTAGCGCGATGAGCGTTGGTGCGGACGCATATGCCGAATCGCGGCTACCGCCGCTCCTGCATTGCAACCTCGACGTGATGTCCGTCGCGCTCGGTCTCGGCCTGCGTGCCGTCGACGTCCCAGACGAGCGCGCGCAACATCAGCGATACCGCGTCGCCATCGCCGCCATCGGCACGGGCTTCATACGCGCCGCCTGCCCGGCGCAACCGAAGGCGTTGAAGCGCAGCTCGCAGATCCGTTGCGCTGCCTGGCGCGCGGCGGCGAGTGCCTTGCGTGGATCGAATTCACTGCGCTGTTCACCGAAGAGCTGACGCATCGCGCCCGTCATCGCGAGCCGGATGTCGGTGTCGATGTTGATCTTGCGCACGCCGCACGCGATGCCGCGGCAAATTTCCTCGACCGGGACACCGTAGGTTTCCTTGATGTCGCCGCCGTAGCGGCGAATGATGTCGAGCCACTCCTGCGGCACGCTCGAGGAACCGTGCATCACGAGATGGGTGTCCGGGATCGCGGCGTGGATGTCGGCGATGCGATCGATGGCGAGGATGTCGCCGGTCGGTTGCCGCGTGAACTTGTAGGCGCCGTGGCTGGTGCCTATCGCGATGGCGAGCGCATCGACGCCGGTCTGCGCGACGAAATCGCGGGCCTGCGCCGGATCGGTCAGCAGCTCCTCGCGACTCAGCCTGCCCGCCGCGCCGACGCCGTCTTCGTCACCCGCCTCGCCGCTCTCGAGCGAGCCGAGGCAGCCGAGCTCGCCTTCGACCGACACGCCGACCGCGTGCGCGATCTCGCAGACTTTCGTTGTCACCTCGACGTTGTACGCGTAGCTCGCCGGCGTCTTCGCATCCTCGCGCAGCGAGCCGTCCATCATCACGCTGGTGAAGCCCGAGCGGATCGCTCGCACGCAGACCGCCGGCGAAGCGCCGTGATCCTGATGCAGCACGACCGGGATGTCCGGATAACTCTCGACGGCGGCGAGCACCATGTGACGCAGAAACGCTTCACCGGCGTAGCTGCGCGCGCCCGCCGACGCCTGCAGGATCACCGGCGCTTGCGTGCGCTCGGCGGCCTGCATGATCGCCTGGATCTGTTCGAGGTTGTTGACGTTGAACGCGGGCACGCCATAGCCGTGTTCGGCGGCGTGATCGAGAATCTGGCGTAAGGCGACGAAAGCCATGCGGAGTCTCCCGGAATGTCGAATGCGTGCGACCGCCCCGCCGCCCGGGCGTGGCCGGCCGATCCCTGCTCACAGCGCGCCGAGCGCGCGCTTGCGGCGCTCGAGCATGCGCCAGATGAACGGCGTGAAAATGAGCTGCATCGCGAGTTCCATCTTGCCGCCCGGCACGACGATGGTGTTCGCCCGCGACATGAACGAGTCGTCGATCATGTTCAGCAGGTAAGGGAAATCGATGCCTTTCGGTTTGGAGAAGCGAATCACCACGAAGCTTTCGCCGAGCGCAGGAATGTCGCGCGCGATGAACGGATTGCTGGTGTCGACACAGGGCACGCGCTGGAAATTGACGTGCGTGTGGGTGAACTGCGGGCAGATGTAATGCACGTAATCCGGCATCCGGCGCAGGATCGTGTCGGTGACGGCCTCGGTCGAATAGCCGCGCTTGGACTTGTCGCGGGACAGTTTCTGGATCCACTCGAGGTTGATCACCGGCACGACGCCGACGAGCAGATCCGGGTGACGCGCGATGTCGATCGCCTCGGTGACGACGGCGCCGTGCAGTCCTTCGTAGAAGAGCAGTTCGGTCTCCGGCGGAATGTCCTCCCACGGGGTGAAGGTCCCGGGCGCCTGCCCGAACGGGGCGGCTTCCTCTTCGTCGTGGAGATAATGGCGGCGTCTCCCGGTGCCGCTCCGTCCGTAGGTGTCGAACAGTTGCTCGAGCTCGGCGAACAGGTTGGTTTCCGGGCCGAAATGGCTGAAATGTGGGTCGCCGGTACGTTCGGCTTCGGCCAGCTTCACTTTCATCTCGGCGCGATCGTAGCGATGGAAGCTGTCACCCTCGATGATCACCGCCTTGACGGCCTCACGCCGGAAAATCTGCTCGAACGTGCGCGTGACGGATGTCGTGCCAGCGCCGGACGAGCCGGTGATGGCGATGATCGGATGTTTCTCGGACATGGCGTTTTACCTGGATCGTGACTCACTCGCGGAACAGGCTGCGTTCGGCGAACAGCGGGGTCTCGCTGACGCGGCCGGTCGGTTCGTGATGATATTGCTCGATGCGCTCCACTTCGTGACGTGAGCCGAAGACGAACCCGATGCGCTGGTGCAGCCCGGTCGGCTCGACCGACAGTATCGCCTGACGGCCGGTGCTGGCGCGCCCGCCCGCCTGCTCGATCAGCATGCCGATCGGATTGGCCTCGTACAGCAGCCGCAGTCGTCCGGGCTTGGCGGGGTCCCGGGTGTCGCGCGGATAGAGGAATACGCCGCCACGCATCAGGATGCGATGCGCCTCGGCGACGAGCGAGGCAATCCAGCGCATGTTGAAGTCCTTGCCGCGACTGCCTGCGCTGCCGGCGAGGCATTCGTCGACATAGCGCCGCACCGGCGGCTCCCAGAAGCGGCGGTTCGAGGTGTTGATCGCGAATTCGCGGGTGTCGGCCGGAATGCGCATGTCGGGATGCGTCAGCTTGAATTCGCCGAGGCTCGGATCGAGCGTGAAGCCGGCGACGCCATTGCCGACGGAGAGCACGAGCAGCGTCGCCGGACCGTAGATTGCGTAGCCGGCCGCGACCTGGCGCATGCCCGGCTGCAGAAAATCCTCGACGCCGACCGCCGCACCCGGCACCGGCGCGCGCAGGATCGAGAAGATGCTGCCGACCGACACGTTGACGTCGATGTTCGAAGAGCCATCGAGCGGGTCGAAGGCGAGCAGGTATCTGCCGCGGGTGTGGCATTCCGGGATCTGGTAAGGATCGTCCATCTCTTCCGACGCCATGCCGGCGAGGCGGCCCGACCATTCGGTCGTGCGCACGAACATCTGGTTGCTGATGACATCGAGCCGTTGCTGCACCTCGCCTTGCACGTTGGTCGCACCGGCCGGCGCGGTGAAACAGGCGAACATGTCGGCGAGCTCGCCACACGCCACCGCGCGCGCGATCGCCTTGCAGGCGAGCGCGACATCGAGGATCAGTGCGTTGAGATCGCCGCTCGCGTCCGGAAACCGGCGGCGCTGTTCGATCAGGTATTGCGTCAGCGTCTGGCGTTTCGACAACGGCATGGTGGCCTCCCGCGCGGGTACTCAGCCCGGCGTCGGCGCGAACACGCGGCTCGCGAGCAGATCGGCGGGCACCAGGGTCGTCAGGTCGCGCGCATCGAATTCGCGATCGCGCTCGGCGAACAGGCGGCTCGCCTGCCGCAGTCGCGCGCGGTCGAGCGCATTGCGGATGCTGCGCGCGTTCGCGAAATGCGGCTGCTGCGCGCGCCGGGTGATGTAGTCGCGGAACACCTGCCGCGCGCCGTCGCCGAAGCGGTAATGCTGCTCGGCGAGCATGTGTTCGGCGATGGTCAGCAGTTCATCGGCCGCATAGTCCGGAAATCCGAGATGATGCGCGATACGCGAACGCATGCCGGGATTGGACTGGAAGAACGTGTCCATGCGCGCCTGGTAGCCGGCGAGGATCACGACCAGATCGTCGCGCCCGTTCTCCATCACCTGGAGCAGGATTTCGATCGCCTCCTGTCCGTAGTCCCGTTCGTTCCCGGGTCGGTAGAGGTAATACGCCTCGTCGATGAACAGCACGCCACCCATCGCCTTGTCGAGCACCGCTTTGGTCTTCGGCGCCGTGTGGCCGATGTACTGGCCGACGAGATCGTCACGCGTAACGGCGACGAGATGCCCTTTGCGCACGTAGCCGAGGCGATGAAGGATCTGCGCCATGCGCAGCGCGACCGTCGTCTTGCCGGTGCCCGGATTGCCGGTGAAGCACATGTGCAGCGACGGTGCCTGCGCGTCGAGTCCGTGCTGCTGACGCAGGCGATCGATGACGAGCAGTGCGGCGATGTCGCGCACGCGCTGCTTCACGGGCGCGAGCCCGACGAGGTCGCGGTCGAGTTCGTCGATCACTTCCTCGACGCGGCTCGCCGCGAGCACGTCGTTGACGGTGCGCGGTGGCGGCGCGTCGAGCGGTGCGGCAGCGGGCGGCAGCGCCGCGCCCGGAATCGCATACGAAGGTGCGCTCATGCGGGTGATCCGCCCACGCCTCAGGGCGCGTAGCGTTCGCCTTCGGGCCGGTTCGCGGCATAGCCGCGCACGCGATAGCGCAGCGTGCGGCCGACGTCTTCGCTGCGCTCGAGCATGAACCCGGGCTCGTGCGCAGGCCGGTTGACGATGAAACTCATCGCGATGCTCTCGATGCCACTCGTCGCGTCGAACGCCTGCAGGCGGATATAGTGACGAGGGAAGGTGTGGCGACAGGCGCGCAGCTCGTTCATCACGCCGGCGGCATCGCGGAGGTCGAACATCGGCATGCCGTACATCTCCCAGTAGGTGTTGCGCGGATGTGGATCGTCGGTGTACTCGACGCTCCACGCGTAGCCGCGCGACAGCCCGTAGTCGATTTGCAGGCGGATTTCCTCGTCGCTCAGGTCCGGCAGGAAACTGAACTGGCCCTGTGTGATGCGTCCGGTCGGGTTCGTCATCATCGCGGCATGCTCCTTCAGGCGACCGCCGGCGTCACGGCGTAATCGCTGGTGTCGGTCGAGGTGTAGTCGAAGGTGACGTCCTTCCAGGTGTCGAGCGCCTGCTTCAATGGCGTGCAGAAGCGCGCGGCCTGCTGCAGGAGTGCCGGCCCTTCGTGCTGGAGATCGCGGCCCTCGTTGCGCGCCTTGATCATCGCTTCGAGCGCAACGCGGTTGGCGACGGCGCCGGCCTGGATGCCGGCCGGGTGACCAATCGTGCCGCCGCCGAACTGCAGCACGACGTCATCGCCGAAGAGCTCGACGAGCTGATGCATCTGGCCGGCGTGGATGCCGCCACTGGCGACCGGCATCACTTTCTTGAGATCGGCCCAGTCCTGATCGAAGAACAGGCCGCGCGGCAGGTCCCGCTTCGTGTACGCGTCGCGACAGACGTTGTAATAGCCCTGGACCGTCATCGGATCGCCTTCGAGCTTGCCGACCGCGGTGCCCGCATGCAGATGATCGACGCCGGCGAGGCGCAACCATTTCGCGATGACGCGGAAGCTGACGCCGTGGTTGCGCTGTCGCGTGTAGGTGCCGTGGCCGGCACGGTGCATGTGCAGGATCATGTCGTTCCTGCGCGCCCAGTTCGACAGGCTCTGGATCGCGCTCCAGCCGACGATGAGATCGATCATCACGATCACCGAGCCGAGTTCCTTGGCGAACTCGGCCCGTTCGTAGATGTCCTCCATCGTCGCGCCGGTCACGTTCAGATAGCTGCCCTTGACCTCGCCGGTCGCGGCGGCGGCCTTGTTGACGCCGTCCATCACGTAGAGAAAGCGGTCGCGCCAGTGCATGAAGGGCTGCGAGTTGATGTTCTCGTCGTCCTTCATGAAGTCGAGTCCGCCCTTCAGCCCTTCGTAGATCACGCGGCCATAGTTGCGGCCGGACAAGCCGAGCTTCGGCTTCGTCGTCGCGCCGAGCAGCGGACGTCCGAACTTGTCGAGGCGTTCGCGTTCGACGATGAGCCCGGTCGGCGGGCCCTTGAAGGTCTTCACATAGGCGACCGGGATGCGGATGTCCTCGAGCCGGCACGCCGCGAGCGGCTTGAACGAGAACACGTTGCCGATGAGGCTCGCGGTCATGTTCGCGATCGAGCCTTCCTCGAACAGCACGAGGTCGTAGGCGACCCAGGCGAAGAACTGGCCGGGGCGACCGGGCACCGGTTCGACGTGGTAGGCCTTGGCGCGGTAGCGGTCGCAGGCGGTCAGGCGATCGGTCCACACCACCGTCCAGGTCGCCGTGCTCGACTCGCCGGCGACGGCGGCTGCGGCCTCGATCGGATCGACGCCGTCCTGCGGCGTGATCCTGAACAGGCACACGACGTCGGTGTCCGCGGGCTGATAGTCGGCGTCCCAGTACCCCATCTGGCGGTACTTCAGGACACCCGCGCGGTAACGTTCCTTCGCGTCCTTGATGGCGCCGGCTTCGGCCTGTGGGTTCACGCGGACCTCCTCGGGAATGCTCGGGTGTGTGTGGGAGCTTAGGCGTGGCTATCCTTAAGAGGAATTCAAAGATTATTCATGATGAATTAAGAAAAACTTAATCATGGCCCTCCGCAATGTCTCGATGCGTCAGATCCAGATCTTCGTCGAAGTCGCGAAGCGCCAGAGCTTCGTGCGCACGGCCGAGGCCCTGCACCTGACGCCGCCGGCGGTGACGATGCAGATCAAGGAGCTCGAGCACGCCGTCGAGCTGCCGCTGTTCGATCGCCGGGGCCGCAGCGTGTCGCTGACGACGGCGGGCGAGTATTTCCTGGTCTATGCGAAACGGGTGCTGTCGACCCTGAAGGACGCCGAGGACGCGATGGCACGCCTGCGCCGGACCGAGACCGGCGTTCTCGTGATCGGCCTCGTCAGCACGGCGAAATACTTCGTGCCCCGTCTGCTGGCGGCGTTCCGGCGCGAACATCCGGGCATCGAACTGCGCCTGCAGGTCAGCGGCAACCGCGCGCAGCTCGTCACGCTGCTGCAGGAAAACGCCATCGATCTCGCGGTGATGGGCCGCCCGCCGAAGGAACTCGCGACGCGCGCCGAGCCGTTCGCGGCCCATCCGCTGGTCTTCGTCGCGCCGCCCGGGCAACTCCTGCTGAAAGACGATCGCCCGCTTCTCGCCGAGCTCGAAGCGCAGCCCTTCATCGTCCGCGAACCGGGTTCCGGCACGCGGCGGGCGCTCGAGGACTACCTGCGTGCGCAGCAGCTCACGCCACGGGTGACGATGGAAATGTCGAGCAACGAGACGATCAAGCAGGCGGTGATGGCCGGCATGGGGGTCAGTTTCCTGTCGCTGCACACGCTCGGGCTCGAACTGCAGTCGGGCCTGCTGCGCCTGCTCGATCTGCCCGGTACGCCGATCATGCGCACCTGGAATCTTGTGCACCTGCAGTCGAAGGTACTGTCACCGGCCGCCGAGGCCTTCCGCTATTTCGTGCTCGAGCATGCCGAGGCGATGCTCGAGGCGCACGACGCGCCGCTGCTGTCGGCGCTGTCCCGGCGCTGAGTCGACGTCGCCGTCGGACGCGAGCCCTCGC
>JADZCB010000282.1 GCA_020851775.1 Gammaproteobacteria bacterium | reverse complement strand
TCGGCCGTGCTCTGCGCACCGCGCCAGCTCGCGCTGCCGTAGACGTTCAGCGCGTCGGAGTCCGATTCGTCGCGCCAGCCGTCCTCGCTGAAATAATTGACGTTCGCGTAATAACCGAACGTGCCGTTGTTGCCGCCGCTCTCGGCCGACGTCACCGCCCTGCCCCAGCTTCCGCCATAGGCTTCGACCTGGTGACCCTCGAAATTGAAACCGTTCTTCATCTCGACCGACAGCGCGCCGCCGAGCGTATTGAGGCCGAACAGCGGATTGGCGCCGCCGACCAGCGTCAGGCTGTGGATCGCCGATTCGGGCAGCAGATCCCAGTTCACCGTGTCGCCGAGCGGTTCATTGACACGCACGCCATTCTGATAGACCGACACACCGATCGGCAGGCCCAGCAATGGCGATGCCGAGTAGCCGCGGTATTGCAGATCGGGCTGCAGCGGGTTGTTCTGCGCGGAGTTGATCGACACGCTGCCGAGGTTCTGGCTCAGATGTTCGGTGAGATCGAAACTCTGCGCGCGTTCCAGCGCATCGGCATCGGTCGACTGCGTCGTGAACGGCAGGCGCGCCGGATCGATGCCCCCCCTGCTGCCGAGCGGCGTCGGGGCGACGACAGTGACCTCTTCGTCGAAACCCGCCCCTTCGGCGCTCGCCGTGATCGGCGCCAAAGCGCCCAGCGCGACGAGCAGGCCGCGGCGTAGCGGCGCGGGAATCGAGTGGCGGAAGTCGTTCATGGCTGGGGGCACTCTCGAAATTGAAGGACGCGCGGTCACCGCGCGCGGGTCATGATAGCCAAACCCATCCAGGATGCGGTCCCGACGCGCCGGGATTCAGTCCTGCACATGTTCCCTGGATTCATGGGAAAAAACCGCACTGCTACACTCCGCTGCTGGCGCTGGCGGAAGATGCGGATGCTGCAGGGAGAAACGAATGCGATCGGCACCCCGGTGCAATTGATCCTCGCCGATCGATCACACTTTGACGAACCCGTGGCGTATCGCCAGCCGTGCGATCTCGGCCACCGTGTTGACGTCGAGCTTGCTCTTGATCTGCGTCGCATAGTTCGCGACGGTCTTGCCGCTCAGCGACAGGCGCCGCGCGATGTCGTTGACCGTTTCGCCTTCGGCCAGCAGGCAGAAGATCTCGAACTCGCGCGTCGACAGGCCCGCCATCGGCGAACTCGCACCGCGCGTCTTCTGGAACGCCAGCCGCTGCGCGACGTCGGGATCGAGATACATGCCGCCGGCCGCGACCTGCCGCACCGCTTCGACCAGCACGTTCGGCGCGCTGCTCTTGGTGATGTAGCCGCGTGCCCCAGCCTGCAGCGCCTGTTCCACGAACACGGTGTCCTCGTGCATGCTGAAGGCGAGGATCCGCGCGTCGTGGCGGCGCTGGACGATGCGCCGGATCGCTTCGAGCCCGCCGATACCCGGCAGGCTCAAGTCCATGATCGCGACGTCGGGGCTTAGCTCGACGAACATCTTCACCGCGAGTTCGCCATTGTCGGCCTCGCCGATGATGTCGATCCCGGGCACGTCGTCCAGCAGCGTGCGATAGCCGGCACGCACGACCGCGTGGTCATCGACCAGCAATATCTTCAGTTTCGTGGTCGGGACGTTCAGGGTCATTGCACTCGCTCAGCGGGATGACGATGGCGAATTTTGTGCCGCGGCCCGGCACCGTCGCAAGCGACAAAGTCCCGCCCATGGCCCGCACGCGCTCGTCGATGCCAAGCAGCCCGAGCCCGCGGCGCACTGCCGACGGGTCGAAACCCCGACCGTCGTCCTCGATGTCGAGCAGGCACGCGCGCCGCTCCGTACGCAGACGTACGGACACGGTCGTTGCCTGCGCATGGCGCGCGACGTTGGTCAGCGCTTCCTGCACGATGCGAAACACGTTGATCGCGCCGTCGGCGCTCAGTGCCGGCACCGGACCGACATGCTCGAACGAGCAGAACACGTCCTCGTGGTGCGCGTTCCAGTCGTCGATCATGCTGCCGAGCGCACTGACCAGCCCCAACTCGTCGAGAATGGGGGGCCTCAGGCGCGCCATCATGCTGCGGACCTGGTCGTACATCCCGGTGCTGACATTCGCAATCATCGCGGCACTCGTGCCGGTTCCGCCTTCCGCGACCGACTTGCGTTCGATCGACACCGCGAGCGCCTTGATCGCGCTGATCGACTGCCCGAGCCCGTCATGGAGTTCCTGCGCCAGATGTCGCCGTTCCTCTTCACGGATTGCGAGCGCTTCCTGGGCCAGGCGCGCCATCTCGCTGCGACTGACCGACAGCACGCCTGCCATGTGATTGAAACTCTCGGTCGCGCGATCGATGTCGGGCACGCCCGAAGGCCTCAGCCGGACATCGTAATCCCCGGCTTCGAATCGCTGCAGGGCGTTTGACAGCGCCGCGAGCGGCGCGAGGGCACGCCGCAGGACCACATGCACGAGCGCCGTCGCAACGAGTCCGAAGCCGGCGAGCACCGCGAGCGCGAGCCGGGTTTCGCGCCAGGCCTCGACAATCTCGTCCGCCGGATCGGCCCGCACGATCACCTGACCTTCGCCGCCGAGCGGAATGGTCCGTACCAGCTCGTGGCCGCGCGGCGCGACCATGTGCACGAACCAGTGCGGTACGCCGGCGACCCGTTCGGGCGTGGCACGGCCGAGCGACGTCGACGCGCCGGGGGCCGCGAGCGCGAGCCGCAGATGGCGTGAATTGCGCAGACCGGCGAGACGTTCGCGCCATTCGACGATCGACCCGGGCTGGCCGCCGCCGACACCGTCGACCTGGAGTCGCAGCAGCATCGTGGTCAGCTCGAGTGAGGAATTCATTTCGTCGCTGACGGCGCGCGTCACGTTCGCGACGAGGTGATAGGCGCCGACCGCGGCGGACAGCAGCAGGATCCCGAAAACGACGACGCTCAGCCGCAGCAGCAGGCTCACGAATGGCCTCGCTGCGGGCTGCCACTGTACCGGCGCGCGTATCCGCCGATATCGGAGGCATGGCCCGACGAGCGCCACGCGCGCCAGGACCCGCGGGTCGCCTGACACAGATTGCCGGTCGAACGCATCGCAGGATTGTATGCAGTGAAATCGCGAAAGCCCACCTCGGACGCCGTGCGTCGGCCCCGTTCCTTCGAGACGCCGTTCCACCCGACCGGGCGTCCGGGCGATGCCGCGGTGTCGCCAGCTACCGTGTCGCCAGCCACCGCGGGCCAGGCCGCTGCCGTGACGGACGATGCCGTCCAGCGTCTGTTCGATCGCCAAGTCCAGGATCGCGAACTGCGGCAGGCGCTGGCCGCGGCCGGTAGTGCCGGGGGTGACTCGAGCGCGAACCTGGCGCGGCGCCTCGATCTGCTGGTCGAAGCGACCCAGAAGATCCACGAGAAGCTGACCCTCGACCTGATGTTGACTCGTCTCGTCGCGCTGATCGGCGAGGCCTTCCAGGCCGATCGCGCGTCGCTGTTTCTCTACGACGCCGACACCGACGAACTCTACGCCCGCGTCGCCCAGGGCGGTCTGACGCAGGAAATCCGCTTCGCGGCCGATCTCGGCATTGCCGGGGCCGTGTTCCGTTCCGGCGTGGCGGCGATCGTGCCGGACGCATACGACGATCCACGCTTCAACCGCGCCGTCGATCTGTCGACCGGCTACGTCACGCGCAACCTCATGTGCGTGCCGGTCTGTACGCGTCGCGGTGACATCATTGGTGTGACCGAGGTGCTGAACCGGCACGATGGACCTTTCCGGGCCTGCGACGCGGTGTTCCTGCGCGCCTTCTCGACACACGTCGCGACCGCGATAGAAAACGCGCAGTTCGCCGAACAGGTCGAGGTCGCGACACGCGAACAAGCGCGGCTGATGGATTTGACGCGCGCGATTTCCTCGGAACTCGACATCGAACAGCTCCTGCGCAAAATCATCGGCATCGCATCCGAACTGCTCGATGCCGAGCGCAGCACGCTGTTCCTCCACGATCCCGTGCGTGACGAGCTGCGCTCGCGAGTTGCCGAGGGCATCGATGCGCGCGAAATCCGCATCCCGTCGCACTTAGGGATCGCCGGCGAGTGCTTCACGCGCCGCACCGCGATCCTCATCGAGGATGCGTATTCGGATCCGCGTTTCAATCCCGCGATCGATCGCACGACGGGTTTCCGTACCCGCTCCATCCTCTGTGTAC
>JADZCB010000281.1 GCA_020851775.1 Gammaproteobacteria bacterium | reverse complement strand
GGCGCGTCTCGCCGAGTCGGTGCCGGCCAGCCAGTGGTGGCGTACCGAGCGCAAGCGCGCCGCGCGTGGCGACGTCGGCACCATCGCGGCCCAGACCTTCGCACGCTCGGCGGCGCTGTCTGACAAGTTGAAGGATCGCTACCTCGCGTTCTGGCAGCTCGACCGCTTCCCCTACACCGACACCGGCAACATCGATTTCAAGGCCATCGCACCGACCGGTTTCTATTACGCGAAGTCGCCGCAGAAAGCGCCACCCGCAAAGCCGGAGCCCGCGACCCGGCAACGCACGGGGCGTCGCAAACGGACTTGACCTTCTTTATCGCTGAGCGTAAATCCGCGCCAGTCGACACTCGCGAAGCTGGGCGCCGGTGCCGGATGGCGCTGCGGCGACCGTGCGCGCTCGAGCGATACAGGGACGTACTCGAGCGCGTCGACACGGGGCTGTCCGGCGCTGGCGCCCGGGGGTGGCACCCACCCCCGGTCACCGACATTGACGCTCTGCTATCGAGAACGCTCCGCGCGGTGCCCAGCCGCTTAGAATGTCCGTCCAACCTTACGTGCGGGAGCTTTCCATGAAGATCGGCTACATGCCTTGTACCCAGGATCCGCCGGACGGCAAGCGTATTGCGGCGGTTCTCGACGAACTCGTCACCGAGGCGCGGGCGCTCGAGCGTGCCGGCTTCGATGGCTTCTTCGTGCCCGAGCATCACCAGCAGGCAGACGGCTATCTGTCCAACGCGTTGATGGTGGCGGGCCTGATCGGCGTGCAGACCGAACGCATCGACATCGGCACCTGTGCCACCGTCCTGCCGCTGATCCACCCGGTCCATCTCGCGGAGGACAGTGCGATCGTCGATCAGGCAACGAAGGGCCGGCTGATCCTGAGCGTCGGCGTCGGTTATCAACCGCAGGATTTCGCGGTGTTCGGTGTCGATTCCAAGCAGCGCGTCGGCCTTACGGAGGAAGGCATCGCGATTCTGCGGCAGGCCTGGACGGGCGAGCGCTTTTCTTTCGCAGGCAAGCGTTTCCGGCTCGATGACGTACTCGTCGCGCCGCGGGCCTATCGGCCATCGGGACCGCCGATCTGGATGGGATCATGGAGCGCACCCGGCATCGATCGCGCGGCCCGCCTCGCCGACGGCTGGCTTTCGGACCCGCTGCAGTCGCTGCCGGTGGTGGCGGAGTACACGCGGCAGTATCGCGAAGCCGCCGCCCGCCACGGCCGCAAACCCTATGTGATCCTGATGCGCGACGCGGTGATTGCGCAGAGCCGCGAGGAGGCCCTGGCACGGAGTCAGCCGATCGTCGCCACGCACCGGCAATATTTCGACTTCGGCGTGCACAGCGCCGATGAGTATCTGAAGGATGTCAAACGCGCCGAGGACCTGACGGTCGATCATCTCGCCCGCGAGCGAGTCCTGTTCGGCTCACCTGAGGACTGTCTCGCGAGCCTGCGGCACATTCGTGAAACCTTGTCGCCCGACTATCTGATCCTGCGGCTGCGTTTCGGCGGCGAACCGTCGCATGCCGAGACCCTGCACATGATCGAACTGCTCGGCGATCGGGTGCTGCCGCACCTGTAGCACCGCGCCGACAGCAGGGGCTGCCGGCCTCAGCGGTTGTACCGCCTGAGCTCGGCACCGGACCACGCGCCGTCACAGGGCGCGAGCGTGTCGATCAATGCAGTGATCTTCTGCCATTTCCACACGCCCTCGTGACGCCGGTATTCTTCCTCGTAGCGGCCGGCGATGAGTCCCGCGCCGCTGAGGCCGAGTGGATTGCCGGGACGGAATACCACCGGACAGTCGAAGTACCACAGGCCGCGCGCGCGGTCGCCGTCGATGGCAATCACGTCATTGGTGACGCGGTGCTGTGCGTAGGTGAGCGTCGCCGGCACCGTGTCCCGATAGAAAGCAGTCACGGCGGCGAGGCCTTCCGCTACGGGAAAGCCGGTGAAATCCGCGACGATGTCGGGTGCGAAGCGCGCGATCAGTTCGTCCATCGCCGCCGCGTCACCGGCGATGCCGCGATCGGCGCAGTGACAATAGTGATAATGCTTGAGTTCGCGAATCGCCTCGCGATCGATCAGACTCTGCAGCGTGGCAGCGTTCATCGGCTCCTCCCGTGGCTCGTGGTCCGGACGCTCTCAGCGTCCCGCGATCTCGATGAAGCGCGTCTTGTGCTGACTGCGCGGCAACGCAAACGGCTCGGCCCAGTCGATGACCGGCGTGAACTTGAGGCGCTCCTTCATCGCCCGGATCAGATCCGCCTCGAGTGCCGGCAGATCCGACGCCGCGGTACCCTCGCCACGTTCGATCCGCAAGCGGAGCGGCGGCACGACGCGCGGCGGCGGTTCGTCGAGCAGGATGCGGAATTCACCGGTCACGCGAGGCATGAAACTCGCGACCACGGCATCGATCGCGGCCGGGTAGACGATGACCCCCTTGACCTTCAGCATGTCGTCGACACGTCCGACGATGCGATAGCGCAGGCCGCTCTGGCCGCAGGGGCAGGTCGAGACCTGCACGCGATGCACGTCGCCGAGCGACAGCCGTGTCCAGCCGAAGCCGCCGCCGACGAGCGTCGTGAACACGGCCTCGCCCTCGGCGCCATCGGTCATCGGGATCGGTTCGCGGGTCGCCGGATCGACCAGTTCGTAGATCGCCAGATCATCCCCGATCCAGTGCATGCCCTGGTATTCGGGATGTGCACAGGACACGCCGAGTCCGGCGCCGCAGTCGAAGAGCTTGCCGCCGTAGGCCGTTTCGATGCGTTCGCGCACTGCCGGAATGCCGGCACCCGGTTCGCCACCGCAGATCAACGTGTGGATGCCGAGCGACCCGATCGGCGCGCCGAGGATCTCCGGTGCACGCTCGATCAGATGTTCGGCGAGCGACGGCGTGCACATCAGCACGTTGCCGCGGAAGAACCGCGCCGTCTTCAGAACCCGCGCAGCGCCGGGCTCGGCACCGATCGGAATGACCATCGTGCCATCGTCACGGCTGCATTGCAGCGGCGGCACCCCGGCGAGAAACATCGACAGCGCGAACGCGTGGATCACGCGATCGCCCGGCCGCACGCCGCAGCGCCAGCGGACGCGCAGCATGAACTCGCCCCACATGTCGTCGATGTCGACACGGGTCAGCGGGTAAGGCTGCGGATCGCCGGTCGTGCCCGAGGTCGCCGCCATCGTCACGAGTTCGCTCAGCGGCACCGGCAGGGTGTCGTCGAGAAAGCGGTAGATGTCGTTGTCACGTGCATCGACCGCATCGCGATAATCGAGCTTGGTGAAGGGCGGCAGCGCGCGCGACCAGTCGTCCAGGCTGCGGATGTCGGCACCGCGCCGCACGCCGTTCGCCGTGAGCTTCGCGGCGAAATAAGGCGCATGCACGAGGAGATCGTCGACCCGCCGCTGCAGGCGCTCGAGTTGGATCTCGCGCATGCGTTCGCTGCCGAGCAGCGACTCCATTTCCATGTTCCAGTATGGTCGTGCATTCATGATCGGCTCGCCCCGGATACCTCGTGATGAACTCGACGACGTGTCAGCCGCCGCGCTGATCGTCAGCCGCTTCGGCGGTGACCGCTTTGACGAGTTCGGGGATCTCGTCACCGAACACTTCACTCAAGCCGTACTGCTCCTGCAGATAGCGCAATTCGTCACGCCGGTACGGCAACGGCGCCGTCTCGCACAGCATGCCGGCGCGGGTCAGCTCATCGACGACCGCCGCATCGCGCGGGAAGGCATCACCGACGCGGTTCAGCGAGAACTTCTGTTCGAACGGCAGCTTCGGCCGCTGCCCGCCGGCGAGCGGATCCTCGGCCGGATAGCCGACCGTCTGCATCAACAGGATTTCGGAGTTGTCCGGCAGGCGCAGCGCACGGCGCAGTTTCTTGCCGGCGAAGGCCGCGATCACACAGGTGCCGAGTCCTTCTTCGTAGGCGACCAGCGTTGCCTGGGCGATGCCCTGCCCGCAGTCGGCTTCGGTGATGCCGCGGTCTCTGATGCCTTCGCGCGCGGCATTGAAGAAGGGGATCAGGACATCATCGAGATATTGGTGGCTTTTCTGCGGATGGACACCCAGCGCGCCGGCATCGACGAGTTCGTGGAGGCGGTTGCCCTGGTCGTCCACACGATCCCAGTTGACGAACCAGACGATGATCACGGGGGCCGTGCGGAACTGGAATCCGCCGATCGCGGTACCGACCGGCAGCGCGTCGAGCACGTCCTGCGGCGCGGTGGCGCGTTCGATGACGACCGCATCCAGGGCTTGCACGTTGCCCCAGAACGACGCGAGCCGCGCGGCCTCGAGCATCTTCTGGATCTTCTCGCGCTCGACCGGGCGGTAGGGGCGCAGGAAGCGGATAGTCCGCCGACGTCCGATGACTTCTTTCAGTTCCACGATCACTACTCCTCGCTGTGCGATCTGCGGTATCCCTGCCGCGTGTCGCATCGTGCTGGTGTGCGGTGGCGCCGATCCTGCACCCCCGGTCTTCCGGAACCCAATCCGGCATGCGACCGACGCTAACGCCAGTGGCCGCCAGCGCCCTTGACCGGAATCAAGGCGCTCGAATCCGAGATCACCACGATCAACGGTACCTTGCAACCGCGCCGGGACACCGGATGCCGACGCATGCTCGTCTGCGTCCGCCGCTCTGCGAACCCGCCACGCGAGGTGCCGTGAGGTCTGTGGTCGCCGTTCACACCCGGTCGTGACCTTGA
Organism: Gammaproteobacteria bacterium; assembly: GCA_020851775.1. Taxonomy (GTDB): domain Bacteria; phylum Pseudomonadota; class Gammaproteobacteria. Next base: position 1,255 of record JADZCB010000281.1, on the reverse strand, counting down.
GGAACTGCCAGCATGCGTTATCTCGATCTGAATCTGGATCTCAACAGCGAGGACATCGCCGTGCGCGACGCCGCGCACCGTTTCGCCGCCGAGGTCATGCGCCCTGCCGGCATCGCACTCGACCGGCTGCCGGCGGACGCCGTGATCGCCCCCGGCTCACCGTTGTGGCACTTCCTCGCCCAGGCCTACGAGCTCGGCTATCACAAGGCGATGCTGCCGGAAGCAGTCGGTGGCCTCGGCTTCACGCCGCTGCAAGGCCATCTGATGATGGAAGAGCTGTGCTGGGGCAACGGCGGGCTCGCCGCCGTCCTGCTGCTCGCGACCTGGCCCTACGTGAAGTTGCTGCATACCGGCAATCCCGAGCTGATCGAACGCTTCGTGCTGCCGTTCTGCGCGTGCAGCGACGGCACGGTGACGGGCGCGTGGGCGATCACCGAGCCCGATCACGGCTCGGACACCCTGAACGTCGGCAGCGAGAGCTGGACCAATCCTGCGATCCGCCTGCAACTCAGTGCGCGCGCTGACGGTGACGAGTGGGTGCTCAACGGACAGAAATCGGAGTGGGTCTCATGCGGGCCGACCGCGTCGCATGCGATGGTCAACGTGCAGATCGATCCGGCGCTGGGCCCGTCCGGCGGTGGCGTATGCATGCTGCCGTTGAATCTGCCGGGAGTCAGCCGCGGCCGTCCGCTCGACAAGCACGGCGTGCGCGATCTCCCGCAGGGCGAAATCTTCTTCGATCAGGTGCGCATACCGCGCGGCTGGATGTTCGTGACGCCCGCGCACTACGGCGACTGGATCTGCGCCAACCTCGGCTTCGGCAACACCGGCGTCGCGGTCCTCGCGGTCGGCATCGCGCGGGCCGCCTTCGAGGAGGCACTCGCCTACACCCGCACGCGGGTGCAGGGTGGCAAACCGCTGATCGAGCATCATGCCGTGCAGGTGCGCATCCACCGCCTGTTCGCCCGCGTCGAGGCACTGCGTGCGTTCACGCGCGCGGTGTGGAACGTCAATTCGCGGGTGTTTCCGCCGCTGACCGAATACGCCTATGCGGCGAAGACCTATGCGACCGAGACCGCCCGGGAAGTGGTCGACGAGGCGGTGCAACTGCACGGCGCATGCGGTGTCAGCCGCGAGTACTACATCGAGAAGCTCTTGCGCGACGTGCGCACGATGACGATCGCAGACGGCGAGAACTCGATACTCAACCGGGTCGGCGGGCAGATCGTCGGCGCCACGTTTCCACGCGCGACGG